>CALDJV010000570.1 GCA_937899305.1 uncultured Cytophagaceae bacterium | reverse complement strand
AGCTAAACTTGATTCATTACGCCTAAAATGCTCAAACATTCCATCCTCACCCAAACCCAGCGCGCTGTCCACGGATGTCAGTGATCATTTTTTAACGGCTCCATTACTCAAGTTCTTAACGCTGACAGACTAAATGCCGAACCGACTGAAAGGAGCTCAACGAAGTTAATCTGGCTGACGCGTTCACAACTGTATTTCTTGTGAAATTTCCAAAGAAAATCACTGCGAAAGGTCAATTAATAATGCTTTAGAGCAGCCAAAAACTTACCTCAAGTAGAGGGCTCCACGCAAGAAATTAACTGCGTTCCATTTTTACGATGTCAAAAGCAAATTCATCTTTTTCTCCCACGGGCAGGCTTTGCGTATCTACCACTTTAAATTCGTCTAACAGACTCAAATCAAAGTAAGCATCTCCTACTACCTCGGCCTTTACTTTGGTAAGGTAAACGGTATCTACTTGTGGCATGATTTGTTGATAAATTTGGGCTCCTCCAATCACAAACACTTCGGTCTCGTTGGCTTTTTGGGCAAACTCCAAGGCTTGCTCAATCGAGGTAAATACCTCGCAACCAGCTGCTTGATATTCGGTATTACGGGTTACAATCAAATTGGTACGCTTGGGTAATGGTCGTCCAATGGATTCGTAGGTTTTACGTCCCATGAGCACCGCATGGCCAGTGGTCAATTTTTTGAAATGTTTTAAATCAGACGAAAGCCTCCAAGGCAGTTGGTTGTCTTTGCCAATGACCCCGTTTTCGGCTACTGCCACTACTATAGATATTTTCATAAGCACTTGATGTCCCTTCATTCATTTTAAACATGAAGCCAAGATGACTTCATACTCTTAAATTTTTACTAAATTTGAAGTCAAAGTTAGGATTTATCACTCAAAAATTGATAAAGTTTGAAATTAGCCGCCATTGACATTGGCTCGAATGGAGCCAGAATGCTGATTGCCAGCGTTTTAACTAACAAAGGAAATATATCAACCAAAGACATAGAATATGTTCGTTATCCACTTCGGTTGGGTAAAGATGTATTCACAAACAAGATAATTGGTGATAAAAAAAGAGAAAAAATCCATAAATTATTACACGCCTTCAAACTGCTGATGGAGTTGCATAAAGTAGAGGATTACATGATTTTGGCCACCTCTGCTTTTCGAGAAGCGCAAAATGGGCAGGAGATTGTTCATGAAATATGGAATAAGTTGAACATGTATATCCAGGTGATTGATGGCAAAGAGGAGGCCGAATATATGCACCTGGCTATCAAAAATTTTTTATTGCCCAACCAAAATTATTTGCATGTAGATGTGGGGGGTGGTAGTACTGAGTTTAACATCTACAGTAATATGAACAAGGTGGATGCTTACTCTTTCAAGATTGGATCTATTCGAAATAACGATACCCAAACGGCCAATACTCGTTTCAAGAAAATGCAAAAATGGATAGATGAGCGTAAGCCTTTGCTGTCTAAAGGAGAGATGATGGGCATTTGCACTGGGGGAAACATCAATAAAGTACAGAAGTTGCTCAGTCGCCGCAGTGGCGAGACCATTGCTACTGCCGAAGTCGTCAATTTACTGCAAGAGTTACAGGTGTACACCCTAGAAGAACGTATCAATATACTAAAGCTCAATCCTGATCGAGCCGACACGATTATTCCAGCTACCAATATTTATTTATCAGCCATGCAATGGGCTGGTATTCAAGAATTGTTTGTGCCCAAGGTGGGCGTAAAAGACGGAATTATCTATAAACTCATCGAAAAACATCAGACATCCATTTCTAATGGTAGTGTGAATGGTTCATGATTCTATTGTTGCATTGTTAAATTGTTCTATTGCTACGCTTCGCTTATTGTTACATTGCTTTATTGTTAGTTCCTTCGACTTCGCTCAGGACTTCGGGTTGCACAAAGCAGTAGTCATATTCTTATTTTCGCAAATATGATAACCTCTACTGTTCCGCTTTGCGCTACTATGGACCATTGACTATCGACTAAAAAAACTATGGACTAAAAAAAACTACCAACTCCCAACTACGAGCTACCAACTAAAAAAACTATGAACTAAAATGAGAAGAACTAAAATAAGAAACAACGATTTGCAAAAAATCGGCTACTACGAAGTTCCTATTTTGAAGTTAGCCGGAAAGATTGCCAATCAATTGATCGGACAAAAACAATCAAGTAAGGAAGCATTGTTGCCTTTGCTTCAAGATTTACTCGAGCATCCGGATAATTATACTGAGCCTCCTTTTGACCAATTGGCTCAAAAAGTAAAAGAACATCAACCCGCCAATGACTTGCGTCGTCAGGCGGAAGCCCAATATGACCTGAAACCAGAACCGATTCCTTTTCCCATTTATGGGCCCGAAAACATCGAAGCAGGTGCCATTCGGCAAATGAATACGGCCATGCAGTTGCCCATATCAGAGGCTGGAGCATTGATGCCTGATGCCCATCAGGGCTATGGTTTGCCCATTGGTGGCGTATTGGCTACTGAAGCCGACAAAGTCATTCCTTATGCGGTAGGAGTAGACATTGCTTGCCGGATGTGCTTGTCGATATTCGAGATCGAGTCTGACTATTTGGTCAAAAAACGCAACCAACTTAAAAACCTGCTACTTAAGAACACTTGCTTTGGGGCAGGAAAAAGCTTTGAGCATCCTTTAGCCGACGATTTGTTTGATAAACCTGAGTGGCGGGCCACCAAGGTGATCAGAGATTTGAGAAAAAAAGCCATTCGACAAGTAGGAAGCTCAGGTACAGGCAACCATTTTGTAGAGTGGGGTGCCATTGATATCTTAGAAGACCAAGGAGCATTGGGTTTGCCCAAAGGACAGTACTTGGCCTTGCTCTCACATTCAGGCTCTCGGGGGTTTGGGGCAGGCATTGCTGGGCATTACACTCAAATAGCCATGGAAAAAACCAAGCTCCCCAAGTTTGCCCGACACTTGGCCTGGCTGGATTTGAACACTGAGGAAGGTCAAGAATATTGGATTGGCATGCACTTGGCGGGTGAGTATGCGTCGGCCAACCACCACCATATTCATCGCAAGATGGCCGCATCGCTTGAGATCAAGCCTCTCAAAATGATAGAAAATCACCATAATTTTGCCTGGAAAGATACCTTACCCAATGGTACCGAGGTGATTGTGCATCGTAAAGGGGCCACCCCAGCGCACGAAAACGAGTTTGGGATCATCCCTGGTTCTATGACTGCTCCTGGTTATTTGGTACAAGGCTTGGGCCAGGGCGAAGCCATTTATTCGGCTTCACACGGAGCCGGAAGACAGCTTTCGCGCAGCAAAGCCCGCAAAAACCTGACAGAAGATGAAATAACCAAGGTACTCAAGGCCAACGGGGTAACTTTGTTGGGAGGTGATTTGGATGAGGCGCCGATGGCTTACAAAAATATTGACGAAGTGATGCAACAGCAAACCGATTTGGTCAAGGTAATCGGGCGCTTTTCGCCTTCTATAGTACGAATGGCAGACAAAGAAAAGTGGATGACAAAAAAGAAAAAAGGAAGAATTGATACCAATTCGGGCGATATTAGCTTCAATGAAACTTAATTTTTTTGATTGTTGTATTGTTACATTGTTCCGCAATGTGTCACGGAATAATGTAACAATCCATGTATTTAATACCCTTCGGCTCTGAATTCAGAAATTAGAAAGTAGTTTCTAAGGTCATTTTTCTGAGGATGCGCATTGAAGAACAAACAATATAACAGTACTTCTTTATTTTTCTTCACTTCTTTGACAAAGTAAGGGTCTATGCGGTTTTGGATCGCTAACCAAAGTTTTTGATCGCCAACCTGAAATTCGTATTCTTTCTGGATTTCATCAAATACGTACAAGAACTTATGGTTGCCAAAAAACTTGAAAACAAACTTCATGGTTTCACGAGTTTTGGTAAGCACCGGCCGTTCGTTGCCTGTATATACTGCCTTGAAACGCATTTTATCCATTCTGTTGTAGCTCGGTGAACTTTCTACTTCTCCGTTGTCTACCTTCGAGGCATATTGTTCCTCCGCCTCTAGCACTTTGCCTACGTTTTTTTCAGGATAATTTTTATTCCAAGTAGCATAGTGTTCTTCTTGGGCAATAGCAACTTCCTGGAAGGATACAAAGAAGAACGCACTCATTAAAATATAGGATAGTTTTAGTTTCATCATTATTTAAATTGAAGTTGTTGATTGATCACCATTGATAAAAATAATTGGTATAGGTAACCTCATATCGTTCAATTGTTTCAGGAAATATCACGAAACAATTTATACCTCCTCTTCTATCAATGAAAATACCTGAATGGGTTTTTTGGCTCCGCTGAATGTGTAGGAACCACTATTCTCGAATTGTGCGATGCGTTCTAGTTGTATTTTGCTGGCATCACTCACCAATACTCGATTGCTTCTGGCTTGACTCAACAAGTTGAGTGCGATGCCCAAGGTCAAACCTTCGGGTTCCTGGTTTTGCTTGATGAGTACATCACCCGTATGTACACTCAGGCGTATCTCTAGAGTAATGCCATACAAGGTACGCAACGCTTTGCTTTGCTCTTGAATATGATGCAACAATTCCAGTGCTACCCGGCCGGCGGTTGGTCCATCTTGCTCGTGTGCCTTCGGGTACCCAAAATAAATGGTAAGGGTATCGCCAAAAGCATTGGCCAAATATCCTCCATTCCCTTGCGCAATGCTAATACACCGATTCAGTTGATCTTTCTGGATAGCGATGAGTTTTTCGTTTTCCAAACCATTGTCTGCGGGAATGTGTAAGTCTAACTGGGCACACAGTACGGTAATTTGTTGTTGATGTACCTGTCCCATTACCGAGGCCAGGTCGTTGTCTTGGGTAGTATCGTCAATGCCTTCAAAGTTAACCTGAGGGAGCTTTTTAACCAATAATGTGTTGAAGTCAATCCCCAGACATTCTTGGTAAAGGCGAGCCGCAGAACCCGCTCTTTTTTCTACTTTTTTTTCCAGTACCCTTTGCAAAATCCCCCCTAAAGGATGTTCCAGGACCGATTCGGGTAAAGCTACTTCCCTGGTATTAATCTGCTTTTCAAATACTTCGGCCAACGAATTGCCCCCCATCACTGGGCTTCCGGTTAGGCACTCCAATACAATGAGCCCCCAAGCATACAAATCTGCTTTTACAGTAGGAGGTTCTCCCCAAAGTTGTTCGGGAGCACTATAAGTCGGCGTTCCCAAGGTTTCTTTGGTAAGGGTGAGACTTTTGTAATCTTCAGAACGATAATTCTCGACAAATGCCCCTACCCCAAAATCCAACACCTTGACGTGCATAGAAGCTCCTGTTTCGGTCACCATCAGGTTTTGAGGTTTCAAATCACGGTGTACAATGCCTTGTTCGTGGGCACAAGCCAACGCATCGAGCACCTGAGCCATCAACAATCCTGTCTCGAGGCCATTCAGCCCTCCTTTGCGAATGATCCGGTTCTTGAGGGTCTCTCCTTCTATAAACTCAAATGCGGCAAATAAATCTCCATCTTCAGTGTGCCCTTTATCCAGTAATTTTACAATGTGAGGGTGACTAATTTGAGCACTTAG
>CALDJV010000569.1 GCA_937899305.1 uncultured Cytophagaceae bacterium | reverse complement strand
ATGAACTTATCCGTAGTAATAAATTACGGTAATTCTTTTTCAGGTATTTGCCACCCATTTCTTTACTAAACTGATCCTGAAATCCGTCGGATGATAAATAGAGCATGTCCCCTGACTGCAATTGTAACTCATGTCCATCAAACTGTTTGGCAGTTTTGTACTGACTCGAGCCACCAATCGGAAATATAGATCCCTTGATTTGATTAAAAACCCCATCACGTACATAATACAAAGGTGATTTTGCTCCGGCAAAATACAGCATTTGGGTGGCTTCATCGATGACTACAATGGACATATCCATACCATCGTTTACTTTGGAGCCTGTTTGTGATTGCAGCGTTTCGTTTAGCTTGTTATCTAACAAGTAGAGAATTGCTTCAGGTTTATAGATTTGCTGGTAATTGATGATCTCATGAATAATACTACTAGCCAGGATCGTCATAAACGCACCAGGTACTCCGTGTCCGGTACAGTCGGCCACAATCAAAACCTGATATACATTCCCATCAATTGTTTTTTTACCAAACCAATAAAAATCTCCACTTACAATATCGCGAGGGCGAAAAAATATAAAATGCTCTGGAAAATCCTGAGTAACATAAGTGTCATGGGGCAACATAGCCGACTGTATCCTTTTGGCATAATTGATACTTTCGGTAATGTCTGAGTTTTTCTTTTCTAACTCAATATTCATTTTATTCAACTGTTCATTGGTCAAGTCAAGCTCTTCTATAGTTTGATTGAGTTCCTCATTTGTTTCGACCAATTTAGCAGTACGTTCAGATACCTTTCTCTCCAGTTTTTCGTTTTCTTTTTCCCGCATTTTGAGCATTTCGCCCGCCAACTTTTCTTTTTCTGCTTTAAAAATGTTGTACTTATCTCCTAATGCCATAGAAAGTAGCACAATCTCAATTACTGATGATACTTCGGTAGAATGCCACACTACCGCTTTCTCAGGCAGTAGCCCAAAATCCTTCAATGCATGAAGCAATATCCCAAAAGTATAGATTATCCAAGCAATGGTAAAATAGCGTGAAGCCAAATTGCCTTTTCGCCAGGATACCACCCCAGAAGCAATCAAAGTGATGGCATTCAACAGAATGGTGTAACTAATGATCTCGATGGCCATTCTAAATGGCAATACAAAAGCCAATACCATTTGAATACTACTCAACACAGTAATCACCTGTAGGGTTCTGTAAAGTCCCTTGGAGTATTTCTGAATATTGAGAAAAAATATCGCAAAAACGGCCGCGCCAACAATCATTACTGCCAATCCAAATGGAATCACCCGATTGGCCCAAAATATTTGATTAGGCCATACATACTGGTACGAATGTCCACTATCGGCGGGGTAAAACAGCAACGAGCCCAGCACAAATACAATATAAAACAGGTAGCTATTGTCTTTGAGAGAAAGATACAGAAAAAAACTATGGGCTAGTATCAATACCAGTACGCCATACAACAAGCCGTAGACAACATCAGACCAAGACGCTTTTTTGTAGAAATGATCTCTGGCATGTATTTCCAATGGAATTTGGATGGTACCTGTTCCCCAGACTTTTAGATACAACCTTTGATGAGCGGACTGCTCAAAGTTGATGGGAAACACAAATTGACGATTGAATATAGGACGACTGGCAAATAAGCGTCTATCACCGGTTTGAACTACCTGCCATTTTTGGGATTTGCTATCGAAGTAATAAAAATTAACATAATCGAGGGTGGGGTAGGCATACTCAAGCAACCAATCCAAGTTTTTTGACTTGTTTTGAACATCCAACATCACCCAAAAATACGCGTCTGAATGCCCCTTGATAATGCTTTGCACCTTAGAAAGCGTAAACTTTTGGTCGTATTTTCCACTGGCAATTTGATCAATCGTGATCGATGAATCATTTGTCTCGAATATGAATGCCTGGTTGCCAATGGGATAGGTTTGTTCCTGATCATTGAGGATGATTTGTCGTTGGTCTTGAGCAAAGACCTGTGACTGAATCAATGATTGACAGAGGAGAACAAAAATAGCCCAAACTATAGTGCTTTTTCCAAACATAGTTACTGTTTAAAACCATTAGTGAGCGGCAAGCATTTTGATTAAGAGGCATATTGCCCAAAA
>CALDJV010000568.1 GCA_937899305.1 uncultured Cytophagaceae bacterium | reverse complement strand
TATTGTATTTTTCAAATAGTAATTTCCTTTTTATAAATATACGAGCGGAACAATTTAACTTTACATCCTGATTAGGTCAAGGCATACCCATACAAGGCGCCTTGTCTATTCAAATAAACTATCTCAAAATTATGTCATTATTACTCAAAAAAGCCACCCCATTTACTGCTCCTGCCGTGGTAAACGGAGCAATTGTTCAGGATTTTTCGCTAGAGCAATACATTGGCGACAAGTACGTCGTGTTATTTTTCTACCCAAAAGATTTTTCGGGTATTTGTCCTACCGAAATGTGGGCCATCCAAGAGAGTTTACCGGCTTTTGAGAAACGCAATGCAGTGGCCATTGGGGTATCTACTGATACCGAAGAAGTACACCAAGCCTGGATCAATACGCCTCGTGATAAAAATGGGATTGAAGGCATTACCTTTCCGCTGATTGCTGATACTGCCAAAACAATTTCGGCTAATTACAGTGCTTTGGCGGGTTATGCTGACTTTGACGAAGAAGGCAATGCTGCTTTTATAGGCGCTCCGATTGCGTTGCGCACGACCATTATTATCAACAAAGAGGGGATCATTTTTTATGAGGCTCACAACTTCTTTACTTTGGCCCGAAGCATTCCCAATGTGATTCGTGAATTGGATGCTTTGCAAAACTTTGAAGTCAATGGAGAGGTTTGTCTGGCCAATTGGAAATCAGAAGTAGCCGTTTAACCTAAGACCAATTAGGAATCAGGGTATATTCAAGCCTGATTCCTAATTGATAACACACTCCCTTCCTTTTTGAAACCCCAAACATAAATTGCATATTTGCGAGTTCATAAATCAAAAGGCAATAGATTCGTCATTATTGGCTGTAGCCGCTCAAAAATATGCTCTTTCTTTATAACATTGGTATTCGTTTATATGGCTTAGCCATTTGGATTGCTGCTTTTTTTAACCCCAAGGCCAAACTTTGGCTTCAAGGGCGAAAAAAACAGTTTGCTCGCCTACGGCAAGCTCTTGAGGGCAATCAGGCTCCAGTAGTTTGGTTTCATACTTCTTCGTTGGGTGAGTTTGAACAAGGACGCCCAGTCATAGAGCATATCAAGGCCAATCATCCCGAGTTCAAAATTTTAATTACATTTTTTTCTCCCTCGGGTTACGAAGTACGAAAAGACTACGACCAAGCCGATTATATTTTCTATTTACCGCTCGATACCAAACGCAATGCCCAACGTTTTTTGAAAATCGTGCGCCCCCAAGCCGCCTTTTTTGTAAAATATGAGTTTTGGTATCATTTTCTGAATGAGACTCAAAAAGCCAAGATTCCAATGGTATTGTTTTCGGCTATTTTCCGGGAACAACAATTTTTCTTTAAGTCGTATGGGAGTTTTTTCCGCAAAGTAATTCGCAACTACACCCATATATTTGTTCAAAACCAGATTTCGGTAGATCTGCTCACCAATATCAAGGTAAATAATGTAAGCATTGCAGGCGATACTCGCTTTGATCGGGTAAAAGCCATTGCTGACAAACTAGAGAAATTTCCCATTATTGAGCATTTTATCAATCAGCAACTTACTTTTGTGATTGGAAGTAGCTGGTGGCGCGACTTGGCCATTATTGTACCGTTTTTAAATGATTTTGGCACTCCGCTCAAAACCATCATTGCTCCTCACGAAATCAACGACAATGAGATTGAACGCCTGCAAGGGGTCTTGGAAAAGAAGAGCATTCGTTATAGTGAGAGTAAGAAATTGGATTTGACCAACTCTGAACACCTCAAACAATTGCAGGAAAGCGAAGTTTTGATTTTAGATAATGTAGGAATGCTGGCTTGGTTGTACCAATACGCCGATTTTGCCTACATTGGAGGAGGGTTTGGCGAAGGCCTGCACAATACGTTGGAACCAGCTGTGTTTGATACTCCAGTATTGTTTGGCCGGGAATATGACAAATTTCAGGAAGCTATAGATTTGGTCGCGCGCGGGGGCGCCTTTTCGGTCAAAGATCGGGAAGGCCTCGAAGCAGTAATGAACGACTTGTATTTCAACGAAGACAAACGTGCCCAAGCGGCCAAGGTATGTATCGATTATGTACTGGAAAACCTAGGAAGCGCTGACAAGATTTATCAATATTTTGTAGATAAAATTTATAAAACTCAACATTAACTTATGCCCAATGGACTTGTGATGCGATCTACCGGATCGTGGTATGATGTACGATCTGAAACTGGCGAAATCACCAAATGCCGCCTTCGAGGTAAGTTTAAAATAAAAGGATTGAAAGTAAGCAACCCGCTTGCCGTGGGTGATTGGGTGGTCTACGAAATGGAAGATGCCGGAGAAGACACGGGCGTCATTACCAAGATCCAGGACCGAGACAATTATATTATTCGTCAGTCGGTTCATAAAACCGGACACGGGCACATCATTGCAGCCAACCTTGATCAAGCCATTTTAATTGTTACCCTGGCTTATCCCAAAACTTCACTCGGGTTCATCGACCGCTTTTTGGTAAGCGCCGAATCGTTTCGTATCCCTACCAAACTTATCTTCAATAAAGTAGATTTGCTGGATGAAGGGTTATTGGACGAATACGATTACCTGAGAGCTGTGTACGAACCACTAGGCTACGAGTGTTTTTTGACTTCGGCCACTGAAAATGTAGGCATCGATGAATTCAAAGACTTGTTGCACGACAAAAAATCTTTGCTTTCGGGACACTCAGGGGTGGGCAAGTCTACCTTAGTCAATGCCATTGCACCTGAGCTGAACATTCGTACCTCCGAAATATCTGACTTCTCGCACAAGGGAGTACATACCACTACTTTTGCCGAAATGCACGAAATTTTCCCAAATAGTTTTATCATCGATACTCCAGGTATCCGCGAATTGGGTTTGCTCAACATAGAAAAGCAAGAACTAGGGCACTACTTTCCAGAAATGCGGGCCCTGCTGGGCGAATGCAAATTCAACAATTGTATTCACGTAAACGAGCCCCAATGCGCGGTAATAGCCGCTGTAGAACGAGGTGAAATTGCGCCCGATCGCTACGAAAGCTACCTGAGCATGTTGGCCAACAACGACAATCGACGATGATTGATCTTCCATCATTTGCATTACCGTCGCAATTCCTTCAATCTTCTGATCGCGTGGTCGTTTTGTTTATATAGTTGCAGCGATTTCTCAAAGTTTTGAATTGCTTTTTGTTTATTTTTCATGAAAAAATAGAGCTCTCCAAGGCTGTCAAATACGTTGGCCGACTTGGGGTATAACTGGGCGGCAAATTCCATCACCCGAATTCCTTGTTGGCTTGTGGCTCGATTGAATCCTAATTGCAAGCCTAATTTGTTAAAATATATTTCCCCAAATTGCAGCTTGGGATATTTCTTTTGGCAAGAGGCATATAGCTCCGATAGGTTTTTATAATCGCGCTGGGCAGCAAGTTCATTAAAGTCTCGAAAACCAAAAGGACGTGGTTTGGGATCTTTCACCGTTTTGGAAATCAACCCAGCAGGAATGCCATTTTGGGCAGGCATATTGGCCATAAATCGCTTGGCCTGCGGATCGTTTTTTATAAAAGCATTCAAAAACTGCAAGGCATACGTGGCCAACCACCGATAAGAAGTCATAATCTCGAGATCACTTTTGTCTTTTCTGAGGTCGCGTTTTTGAAAAAGCACTCCCAATGTAATAAAATGGGCGTGGCTGAGGTGGTGAAACCTTAATTTATACGCTTTACTATATTGCAGCAAGTCAAAAAACTTAAATTCGGTATTCAACGCGGGGTCTATTTTATCGGCCTTTAAGACCGCATCGGGTATTATTTGTTGCGCCATGTGTATAAAAGGGACATTTACCTTCGCCATATCCGCAAAAGGCGACTGCATCAAAAACTTGTAATTGTAACGCACCGAACCGTCTAAGCTTACAATTGCCTTGATGCGAGCATCTCTCATTTGCGCCAATACATTCGACAAACCTCCAAAACTGTAGCCCATCGTAGCAATTTTTGTTTGATCTATTTGGCTATATTTATTCATTTCCTGTATCAAAAATGAAATGTCTCTAGCCTGCGCATCGATATTACGTACTTTCCCTCTTTCCATAAATTGATGATAGCTCCCACGACTAGGGCTCGCAATCACTACATACCCATGGCTGGCTAAAAACTCATTCAACGCAAAGTTTTCGATAGAAGAATATTCAAGGCCTGGTGCATAAACAATCGCCGGGAAACCCTCACCAGCTTTAGGAGCATTCAGGTAAGCCTGGGTAGTGACTTGCAGGTGTTGTCGATTGACCTCGGTATTTTCATATTGAAACCATCCCAATATATTGGCATTTGGTAAATGTTCCCATTCTTTCTCTTCTTTATAAATCTGCATATAATCTATCACCCTCAAACGTTTGGTCGTGGCCACATTATTTTGAGCAGGATACCAAATACTTACGTGTATGGGCCGTGCAATTTTTTTATGGGTCAAGTCATAGATTCGTTGGTAGGTACGAGTACTATCATGGGTTACATAGTGTTGAAAGCCCACTTGATATTTTCCATGTGGCAAGGCCAAGCCCTTGAGTGATACTTGGGCCCAGCCCACCTCAAGTGATGCTAACAGCACAATAGATAGTAGGAAGGTTTTTGCCAAGATCGCGTTAAATAATGTAGCTTTCAATGTCATGTTTTTTAGATAAAATGTGGACAAGTACTAAGGAGACGGATGAGCCTGAAGACCATTACAGTCCACCCAAGAATAAAAATTTTCACTTCCTTTTGGGTTTTAATCTATGATAGGATTGGCCGTTTACCAAAATGTAAATTGATTTTTGGGTCTACCTAAAGTTAGTGAGACCTTTTTAAAGCTTACAAGGTGAAAATCACGAGTTATATATTTTATTTTTTATGACTAAGAATCCACTCTAAGACTGGGCCTTTATTGGCCTGATAATCAGCAAAGCTAAATTTGATTTCTTTATCCAGTTTTAAGTTTTTGGCAGCGACCCCATAAATGAAGTTGGGGAAGTGAGTCCTAGAGAGACCACGTTTATTATCCTTCCAATCGTGCTCTTTGCGAGAACTGTATATTCTTGTGCGAGAATTGGGTAATACATATGCTTTACTTTCTGCCCAAAACTTTAATCTATCTCCAACTTCTTCACCTACAACAATAATTTTATCCTTGGCAAAATATTTCACACGAGCAGCAGTAACTATTCCAGCGGAGTAGGTCTTGTTGCTGATGATAAGGTATATTTTTTTATGATCATTAA
>CALDJV010000567.1 GCA_937899305.1 uncultured Cytophagaceae bacterium | reverse complement strand
CAATCATTTTTTTACTGCAAAGGATTGGGTGGTTATTGTGGGAAGTATGTTGCATGTATTAAAATAAGTTTTGTGTAAGGACAATTCGATTTGAATCAGGACTCAGGGTAATCATCTTATCCTTTATTTTTCAAAAGAAATGGTAAAAACAAGCAGTATCTTATAATTTCTCAATTTTGCAAAAATGATTGAATCAAGGATGAAATGTGTGTTGATTACGGCCGGCCTTGATCATCAATATTGACAATCTGCTACAAGCGTAATCATGATCTGGTGAACAAAATTTATGTGGTATTGATACAAATAATCGGTGATGGTGAAGTAGTTCAAACACTTAGTGAAGCGGAAAAAATAAATTGAGCCAATATTACAAAGGATCTTGTGGTTAGACGAGTCTAAAAAATGAACTAATAGCAGCGCAACCGAGTCTACAGCTTGCTGTGACGAGCTCAACGCAGTTAATTAGTGCTATTTTTTGACGAAGTATTACCGCGAGAGATAAAGTATAGTGGTACAAGTTATTTTAGTAGATTCACTTTAAAAATTATTTGTTGGTGCGGGCCAAAGGTTAAAAATAAGCAAATAATTTTAAACATAGAAATCAGGATTTTACCAAAAATTAGTTGCCCTTTGCTTTTTCTCCTGCTTGATGAACGATGGGCGGAGGTATTTATCGCCAAAGAACCCAAGAAATAAGCATTGTAGGTTTCAATTTTTGCTAAGTTTATAAACAAATTTAGGTTTTAGCCAAAAAAACTTATCTTTGTTAGGTGAAGTTGAAAAAATAACCTTTCGATTTCAACAAGTTGTGGTCTATTGTTAGTTCCTTCGATTTCACTCAGGACTTTGGATTGCGCGAGGTGTTCACTTTTCACTTTACATTTTTAACTTTTCATTCAATTAATGGACTATGGACTGAAAAAAACTACCAACTACGATCTACTAACTACCAACTCCCTTATCCTAGCATCATCGCACCCAAATTGAGTTCTAAAAAACAACAAGATATGAAAACAGAAAGCATTACTTTATATTTTAAACAAGGCACAAGTGATAAAGTATATAAAGCCTCTTTAGAAGAAATAAATGGTGAATACCTCGTCAACTTCGCTTTTGGCAGAAGTGGCTCTACGCTCAAAACCGGAACCAAAACCCAAACCCCAATTGCTTACGAAAAAGCCAAGAAAATATACGACAAACTTGTCAACGAGAAATCGGCTAAGGGCTACGTCCCTGGTAATAACAGTACCCAATACGTATATTCCAGTAGTCAAACAAACACGGGCATACATTGTCAATTGCTTAACCCGGTAGAACAAGACGATGTGGCAAAACTCATTGACGAAGACATTTGGTGGGCTCAGGAAAAAAAGGATGGCAAGAGAATGCTCCTGCAAAAAAACGCGGCTGATAAAGTGACCGCGATTAATCGACGGGGTTATTCTACTGGAGCGCCCGAAGTGATTGTAAAAACAGCTGAAGCAATTGATCGTGCGTTCTTAATCGATGGTGAAGCAGTAGGAGAAGTACTGTATGTTTTTGATTTATTGACCTTAGACGGCCAGGATATCAAAGATAAAACTTACGAAGCAAGGTCAGCACTTCTCGAGGGGTTACCTTTTTCTGGGGCCATTGAGGTAGTAAAGACGGCCAAAAGCTCCCAGGAAAAACAAGCGTTGTATGATCAACTCAAACAGAGTGGGTCGGAGGGAATTGTATTCAAAGAATGGGCATCTGGGTATACTGCGGGACGTCCTAACAGTGGAGGTACCCAGCTAAAATTTAAATTTTATGATACCGCTTCCGTGATTGTGTCTAAAGTAAATGATAAAAGAAGTGTGGCCATGATGGTATACGACGGTGCGCAAGAGGTAGCAGTGGGCAATGTTACCATTGCAGTGAATCAAACCATTCCTGCGGTGAGTGATATGATAGAAGTACGTTATTTGTATGCTTACAAAGGCGGGAGCTTGTATCAACCTACTTTTTTAATGCAAAGAACGGACATCACCAAAGAAGAATGTACGATCCAGCAATTGAAATACAAGAAAGACACTTAACCAGTAAGATTTTTCAATGCTGCCCTTCGAGAGATTTGAAATAAAAGAGGGTAAATTCTGATAAATCCTAAAATCTTGGTTATCCTGCTTCAGACAAAAGGAGGCAAACAAACAAGCCACCTGATAACCGTCAAGGCCACAAGTGAATCCATTCATTTATACTGATCAAGAGCCGCTTGGTGTTTGGCTATTACTGAGTCCACCAGCGATTGTGGGGCAAGTACTTTTACGCCCGAAGTTATTATAAAATCAGTTTTTGATTAAGTTCATATTTCTCTCAATACTTACTTACAGAAAGGGCCGGAAAATCGGTGAAAAAGAGTAGATATGGGATTTTTTTGGGGGAGATATTAAGAAAAGTTTGGTGTTGATTTTTGATAAGCACCTTAAAATTGGGTTCAAAAACGAGTTTGGAACGTTAAATTTTGCTTCTTCTTCGCATCGAGATATATTAATTGGTTACCGTGAAAAGTTCACCTTTGTTTTTGAACGTGATGTACATATTTTATCTTGAATAAGTGGTTCATTACCAAATATTTAACTTAATATTATCTAGAAGTGGTCATATTCTCATTTGGACTCATTTGTTCACTCAAAATTCCCCCAAAATAATCAGATGTTAATCTTTTGTAGGCAAAATTTTCTAGTTTGATAAACCTTTTTTTCATAGGTTCACATATGGATCTATTTCCAACTGATTAATTGTATTACACTAAAATACTTATTGAATGATACGTAATCTTACATCTAACTTGGCATTGGCCTGGTTGGTTGCAGGTATTTTTATGCTTGTGCCCAATACCAATGCGCAGTTACAACAACTACAAAAGGTTAAAAAAGAAGGAAGCCAAGAAGCCAAACAAAGATTGAGACTTCTACAATTGAGAGACCCACACACTGGTAAAATACCAGAAAACATTCGCACCAAAGAGCTTACCTATGTTCTTTCTAATTCCTCATTTGAAAAATCACTGAAAGGTAAAAATGGACAAGTAATTCAGGCTGCCACCTGGAATCGTCGTGGGCCTTATAATGTAGGGGGACGTACGCGAGCACTTGCTATTGATCGTACCAATGAAAATATCATTCTTGCAGGTGGGGTTTCTGGTGGTATGTGGCGTTCTATTGATGGTGGAGCCAATTGGGTCCAAACTACTGGGGCGTCTCAGTCAAAAAGTGTGACGGATGTATACCAAGATCCAAACAACACCGATGTTTGGTATTATGTGTCAGGAGAAAGAAGAGGTAATTCTGCCTCAGGAGCAGGAGGACAAGCCCCTTACCGTGGTACTGGTGTATACAAGTCTACTGATGGCGGTATTACCTGGGTGAATTTAAGCAACCTTGACGCCAACGTATTTACCAGTGGCTTGCAATATTGTTACCGGGTAAGAGTAGACCCTACCAATAGCGATGTGTATGTTGCTACTTTTGACGGGATCTACCGTTCTACCAACGGCGGAAACAATTTTGCTACAGTATTGGCTGGTCCAAGTGCCAACTTTTCTGACATTGAGATTAGTGCTACTGGGGTGATCTATGCAACCCTAGGAAGTGCAAGCACTAGTAATAAAGGAGTTTTTAAATCTACCAACGGAACCAGTTGGACTGACATTACACCATCATTGGCTGCTGGTTATCAGCGCATTACGTTAGATGTAGCTCCTTCTAATGAAAACATCATTTACATATTTGCTCATACCCCAAGTGCAGGAAAAAACGACCATCAGGTATTTTATACTGCCAATGCAGGTACAAGTTGGACTAATCGTACCAATGGCTTGCCTGCTTATGGAGAACCCGTAGGAAATTTATCTCAAGGTTCTTATAATCAGTACATTAAAATCAAGCCTGATAACCCAAATGTGGTATTTATCGGTTCTACCAACCTATACCGTACTACCAATGGTTTTACAAGTACTGCAGGCAATTCTTGGATTGGTGGTTATGCTACCGCCAACAATGTATCTACCTATGCAAATCACCACCCAGACAACCATTCATTGGTGTTTTATCCATCTAACCCAGCCAGAATGTTGACAGGGCACGATGGGGGAGTAAGTCGCACTACCAATAACCTGGCAAATAGCGTAAACTGGACTTTATTAAGTAATGGATATTATACTACGCAAGCATATCATATTGCTATAGATCCTGAAACTGCTAATGATGCCCGCTTGATGGTGGGTCTTCAGGACAATGGTAAGTGGACTGCTACTTCTTTTTCAGGAACTGCTGCCTGGGGCGAAGAGCCTGCTGGTGGTGATGGTTGTTATGTGGCCATTGTAGCAGGACAAAATATTCGTTATACAAGTACTCAAGGTGGTAGTATTTTAAGATTTTCTGGAGCAAATATTAGCAATCCAACCGATGCGGATGGTATTCAGCCTGCCGGAGTAGAAGGGCAGTTATTTGTAAACCCATTCATTTTGGATAAGAATAACCAAAATATTATGTATTACCCTGCGAGTGGTCGCATTTATAGAAATACAAACTTAAGTGCGATTAACAGCGGCTATACTTTTGATGGAACCAACACTGGCTGGACAAGTCTAAGTGGTTCTAATGTAGGGTATACTACTGCCCAGTTAAACATTATCAATGGAATCGCCTATGGCGAAGCGATTACTGCATTGGATGTATCCAAAACCAATGTGGCCAATGTATTATATTATGGAACTACTGATGGGAGAATATTTCGTTTGGATGGAGCCAATTCAGGAAACCCTTCTAAGGTAGATATTTACACCAATAAAGGGTTGCCAAGTGGGGCCTATGTGAGTAATATTTCGGTTGACCCTACGAATTCTGCTAACGTGATCGTAGTTTTCTCTAACTATGGCATCAAGAGTGTTTTCTACACTACCAATTCTGGTTCTAGTTGGACTGACATTAGTGGTAACTTGGAGCAAAATCCTGATGGTTCTGGGAATGGGCCTTCGGTTCGCTGGGCAGAAATTCACCAAGACTCTGATGGAAATTTTGTATACTTGGTTGGAACCAGTACTGGTTTATATTCTACCGAAACTTTGAATGGTACTGCTACGGTTTGGGAACAAGAAGGTCCTAATACAATTGGAAATGTACCAGTTGTGGCAATTCAAGGACGGACCAGTGATAACCTGGTAGCCATTGGTACCCACGGAAATGGGGTATATAGTGCCACTGTTACTTCTTCTGCACCAGCACCTACTTGTGGTACCCCTGGTAGTTTAAGTACCAGTAGTGTAACCTCATCTTCTGCTACTTTGGGCTGGAATAGTGTAAGTGGTGCGAACAATTACGATGTGCGTTATCGTCAACAAGGTACCTCTAGCTGGACCAATGTAAATGGAGTAAGTGGGACTTCTAGAAATGTTTCTGGACTATCTTCCAATACTACTTATGAATTCCAGGTAAGAGCCAATTGTTCGATTGTAGGTAGTTACTCTTCAAGTACTACTTTTTCTACAAGCGCAGGTGTGCCTACCACTTGTGTCAGTGGTGTGAATTATAGCGAAAGCTTTGAGTCAAATTTGGGCGTATGGAACCAATCTACCTCGGATGATTTAGATTTTATTCGCCAAAGTGGTTCAACTCGTTCTACCAATACGGGCCCTTCTTCGGCAAATGATGGTAGCAATTACATTTATGTAGAGTCATCTACCAATGGAACAGGTTTCCCAAATAAAGTAGCGATTTTAACCAGTGATTGCTTTGACCTTTCTGGAGTATCTAATCCTGAGTTTGTATTTGACTATCATATGTATGGAGTAAACATCAACAGTTTGGTAGCTGAAGTGAGCACCAATGGCGGCAGCAGTTGGACTCAAATTTTTACCAAGTCAGACGATCAGGGAAATAGCTGGTTTACCGAAACAATTGACATAAGTGCTTATCAGGGAACAAATGTTTCTTTCCGATTTACGGCAATTACTGGCACAAGTTATAGAAGTGACATTGCACTGGATAACATTCGTATTCAAAGTGGTTCTGGTAACGGAGGTGGAGGAGTAGCTCCTACTGGTTATTGTACAGCGGCTGGTGGCAGCACTTCAGACGAATGGATTCAGAGAATACAAATAGGAAACATTGATAATAATTCTGGGGCTAATGGCGGATACGGAGATTTCACTGCTCAACAAACCAACTTGACATTGGGAGCAAGTATAAACATCACCTTGACGGCAGCCTGGTCGGGCAGAACTTATAATGAAGGTTTTGCGGTTTGGATTGACTACAACCGTGATGGAGACTTTGCCGATCCTGGTGAGCGCGTTATTGCCAGTGAGAATCCTTCTACTACCAGTCCTATTTCAGGAAGCTTTACTGTACCTACTACGGCATCTACCGGACTGACCAGAATGCGTGTAGTAATGTCTTACAATGCAGTACCTGCTGATCCTTGTGCTGGTTTTGACTGGGGAGAGATAGAAGATTATACCGTGAATTTAGTATCGGGTGCTGGTACAAGTGTTCCAGGTTCATCTAATGAAGTTGGCACGGATACTCAATCTACGTTCAATACTACTTATAATCCAGAAGGAGTAAAAGGCATTGTAGCTTCGGCGTATCCAAACCCTGCGGTTAATTTTACCACTGTAAAAGTACAGGCTCGTATTGGTACCCAAGTCAAGATGTTGATGATGGACGTAAATGGTATTGGCTTGGTGAGCAAACAACGTACTTCTGAAACAGGTGAAGTAGTAGAGCGATTTGATACTTCTAAGTTAAAGAGTGGGCTATATTTGATTAAAGTATGGAATGGAGCCCAAACCAAAATACTAAAAGTAATGAAGTAATAGAGAATTGATTTTATAAAAGTAAAGGCTAAAAATCTTTCCAGGTTTTTAGCCTTTTTTTATGAAGCCACCTCGAGTTTCAGGATGTTATTGAAAACGGTTGCTTTTATTCTATAACAAAGCGTATTTTCAAGACCAGAGTGACAAAAAATCAAAGTTAGAAACAAAATGAACTGTTTGTAATTCATTATTTAAAGTCGATGCAACTTTTATATCTAAAATAGTTTTTGAGAACCGAGGTGGGCATTGTTTTAGTAACGTTTTCAAAATAAGTGTCGAGTTTTAATGAAATTACTCAAAGTTAAACCTCAGAGTTCCTTACAGGACAAGTTTTGCGCTCGTAGCAGCGTCCCCCAGGCTCGCCCAACATTCACTGGATGTTGTCGTGGGCAAAACCGATGGCTATAGCTCAATGTCGTTTAGTTAAGAACTACCGTGGCAAAAATGAATTTTGAATGTTGATCATCGAATGTCGAATAACGAAGTAAATGATCTTTAGAATGAACGATTTAGCAACTTCAGCTCACTGTTCGGGATTCGTTTCATTTGATTTCCTTATCAGATCAGTAAGACCAAATGAGGGGAAGTAGTCGGTGGTCTTACCAAAGGGACGCCACCGAAAACGGAAACTACCAAAAAGGAGCGTTTTGTTAAATAGGGGAGAGTTAGGAAACATTCATTTATACTGATCAAGAGCCGCTTGGTGTTTGGCTATTACTGAGTCCACCAGCGATTGTGGGGCAAGTACTTTTACGCCTGCTCCCATTTCTACAAGTTTTCGAGTCAGTTCAAAGTTTGGGCGGAGCTGCATACTTACCTGTTTGGGGGTGCCGTCTTCGTAGCGATGCTGTGTTTCATAAGGTTCATGAAAGGGCTTGCTCTCAAAAAACTTTCCTTGGATGTGTTCAAACTCTAGCACTACATTTTCTATAGGTACATCACGCTTTACTGTCATCCCTAAACTATGGGCAAAGTGTTTGGTCATATCAAACCCTGGCTTGGGTTCGAAGCGGTTGCCGGTCAAGGAATAGTTGTCCTTGACCCGGTCAATGGCCAAGGTATTGATAGAACGATGCTCCGCAAAATTGCTGTTATAATACCCCACCACATACCAACGATTGCCATATTCTTTGAGGGCATAAGGCTGAAACGCTGAATAATAAAACCCGGCAGCATTTTTAGGTGATTGATAATTAAAACAAACCTCTGCTTGGTCTTCTATAGCTTCCAGAAAAAACTCAAATAGTGCTGCCGAAGGTGAGCTGGGAATAGGTTCGAAATAGATATGTTGTTGCTCTTCTTCTATTACACTCAACCGAATTTTTCGATCTATTTCTTGTAGCGCCTTTACTACCCCATCGCTAAACATAGGCAGATAATCATATTGTTTTATCAAGTATAACCCCATTCTAATGCCTGTAATGCGCCTTTGAGATATTTCTAGTTCTAAGTGTATAAGCGCCTTGTCATCTAAGAGTTTCCAGCCTTTGCGTTTATGACAAAAATCAATGGCGCCATCTGTTTCTGCGTTGATATATCCAATATCTCGTTTGATGGTAGCGTAAGAGTAGTTGCAATAGTTTGCCAACTCACGGGTAGACGGGTATCCTCCCCTACGTACCTTCTCGATGATAATACGGGTACGCTTTACCTGATTCACATTATTTTTTCTGCGTTTTTTTTTGCCCATAGCTGTAAAAAAATGTGGGGCGTATCATTAGGTGATACGCTGCCCTCCTATGTTTGCCTTTACAAGGTAAAACTACACCCAAAAAACTTATAAAAAAACGAAAAAATGTGTATCTCGTGAAAAAACTAATAAACATATCTCTAACCACCTTTATTATGGTATTCAAGATTACCTTCAAGGTACTTAAGCAAAGGGCCGTATTACCTTATTCGTATCAGTATGAGCTCAGCGCTTGGATTTATAAAATGATTTCGAGTAGCAACAGCCAACTTGCCACTTTTTTGCATAGCAAAGGCTATGGGCAAGGGTTCAAAAGTTTCAAGCTGTTTACTTTTTCTAACCTCTATATACCTCGATTTAAAACTACTCCTGGGGGACTCAAAATAGTATCACCTACTATAGACTTTACGATTTCTTTTTTGGTAGATGAAGTGGCCGCCTCTATGATTCAGCCTTTGTTCGAGCAACAAACTTTTACCTTGGGCAATAAACAAAGCCAAGTACCCCTAAAGGTAATTAGTATTTTGACTCGCCCCTTTGACATTACCAGCAGTACCATGAGATTTAGAACCACCTCGCCAATAGTAGTAAGCAACTTTGAGGTAATTGACGATCGAGGTAAAACTCAGGCAAAATACCTGCATCCTCACGACGAACATTACGAAGCATTGTTTTTTAAAAACCTACTCGACAAATACCAAAGTGCGGTACACCACCAAATCATCACCCCAGCGGCAGCGCCTTTGGCAGCTAAACCTATGCAATTGCGGGTGTTGGGCCAAAAGGTACGCTCTAAGCTGGTAGAGATAAAAGCAAATACCGCCGCCGCTACCAAAGTAAGGGGTTATTTGTTTGATTTTGAGGTAATGGCACCCCAAGCGTTGCTCAAGGTAGGTTATTTGGGAGGTTTCGGAGGGCAGGGGGCGATGGGTTTTGGGGCTGTTAAAGCTTTGAAGTAAAAAAGGCAACCCAAGAATAAGTTGCCCATTTCAATTTCTAAATGATCCGATTAGGATAAATAAAATCCGGTTGAATTAAGAACTTAATTCATTTCAATTTCTATATGATTCGATTAACATATCAAAGATATAAAAAATGTACTAACAAACAAAAAAAACAATAAAGTGTTGATTATCAATAGTTTAAATATGTTAAGCCTGTTTTTTAAATTAAGAACTTAATTCTGGAGTATTGATTTTAATTTTGTTTTTCTATACCTTGGTAGAAATCATAATTCAATGCTCTATGAAAAATAAGAAAAAAGTAGAAAGAGCGCTTCTCGGATATAGGGATATAAGCCGAACGCGAATACAGGAAGTACTCGGTTATTTAGAAAATCAGAATGCCTTCTCACAGGCTCAAGGCGGCAACCTCATCAAGCTTGTGAGCAAGACATCTGACGAATATGTATTTCTAATTGTGGGACATGTGATTACATTGCCACGCCTAGAAAATGGTACTCAGAACAATAGCAATCAATACGATTTGTTCTAGAGTGTTTATTGGGACAAAGGAGCCTTAGGGCTTCTTGTCTTACTCAAAACTACCTAAAAAACATATCTAATCAAAACCGTTTGGTTTATGTAATATGAAATATTCTCTCAGCCAAGACTACTTCGAAACCCCTTTGTTTCAGGAGACCGTACAGGCTTATTTTGACACGGTGTTGCAAGCCATTTGGCAAGACTACACCACCACCGAAGCTAAAGGCAAGTTTGTAAAAGATACCAAGACAGAAAAAAATAAAGTACTCAGCGACCAATACGACATGCCCTATGCCACCCATGTATTGGCAGGGCTCATTCCGGCCTTGCAGTTGTATGAGCGTCATTTGCTTGCCAAAGGGTGGGCAAATGAGCCTATTGCCAAGGTATATTTAAAGGTTTTTATCTTGGGTTTTACTTTTCACGATGCCAACAAACTGTTTAGCAAAACACTTCGTGGACCGCTGGGTAGAGAGCCACACCTGGACGAAGCCATCCGCCACCTAGAGCCTATAGTGGGGCAGTTTAGGGTACACGAGTTTTTCTCTGAGTTTGATCGCTACCAGCAAGACATTTATTTTTTGAGTCTTAGTGACGAAGATCGTACTTCGGTACTTGCCAAT
>CALDJV010000566.1 GCA_937899305.1 uncultured Cytophagaceae bacterium | reverse complement strand
TGGATGCCTCGCAATTGAGCTTCATTCACGACAACATCACTTCATTGGCCGGTTGCTATTACGTAACCGCCCTGGACCGTTTGGGCAATGAAAGTGAACCCAGTAACATCGTCTGTCAGGACAACTGTATTTATTATGAGTTGCCCAATGTCTTTACCCCTAATAATGACAGAAAGAACGATGTATTTCAGCCTTTCCCCACTCCACGATTTGTAGAATCGGTCAAGTTTAGGGTGTACAATCGCTGGGGGACCCTGGTGTTTACCCGCGAAGATGATATTCTGCTCAATTGGGATGGAACCAGCGATGCTGGAGAGGCCTTACCCGCTGGAATGTATTATTACTCCGCAGAGGTGAAGTTTATCACCCTCAACCCCAACGAATCAGTCCAAAAACTCAAGGGCTGGATTAAGTTGTTGAGATAGTTTACGTGCTAAAGAAGTACTTAAACAGTTGATAATAAGTGATTTGGGTTTAGTTGTGAGCGAAGATTATATACAAAAAAAGAGGTGTTGATAACACCTCTTTTATATATGCACAAAAAATTAGACTATGCTTCAAATTTTTTGAATACTCCAATGGCGTTATGTCCTCCAAAGCCAAAAGTATTACTCATCGCAATATTGATGTCTTTGGGCTTTGCCCGATTGGGAGTAAGCTTCAAATTAGGATCAATTCTCTCATCCTTTTCCTGTAAATTGATGGTAGGAGGGATGAGTCCGTGTTGAATACTCATAATACTAGCAATGGCCTCCACCGCTCCGGCTGCGCCCAATAAGTGCCCGGTCATAGATTTGGTAGCACTGATGTCAAGGGTACCTAAATGATCTTTGAAGACCTCAGCGATGGCTTTCATTTCACCTACATCGCCTACTGGAGTAGAGGTGGCATGTACATTGATGTAATCTACATCACCCAGGGTGATGTCAGCGTCTTGTATGGCACGTGTCATGGCCAGTTTGGCTCCCAATCCTTCAGGGTGAGTAGCCGTGATGTGGTAGGCATCTGCTGCAGTACCACCCCCAATAATTTCAGCATAAATTGGGGCATTGCGAGCCAAGGCATGTTCCAGGTCTTCTATGATTAAGGCGGCTCCCCCATCACCCAATACAAAGCCATCTCGGTTGGTATCGAATGGGCGAGAGGCCGTTTGAGGGTCGTCATTACGACTCGATAGGGCTTTCATTGCAGAAAAACCACCAATGGCCACTTCGTTGATCGCTGCTTCGGAACCACCCGTGACAATCATGTTGGCTTTTCCTAAGCGAATAAAGTTAAATGCATCTATAATGGCATTGGTACTAGAGGCACAAGCCGATACTGGGCAATAATTCACTCCTCGGAACCCATACTTGATAGAAATCATTCCTGAGGCAATGTCAGTAATCATTTTAGGCACCAGAAAAGGGTTGAATTTCGGCTGAAAATCTCTTTGAGCAAAATCAACGATTTCACCTTGAAGTGTTTTCAACCCACCGATTCCCGAAGACCAAATGACCCCTACATCGTCTTTATTAATTTTATCAAGATCAACTTGAGCGTGTTGCAGGGCCTCGTCAGCTGCCACCATGGCATACTGAGTAAATAGGTCCATTTTTCGGGCTTCCTTGCGATCAAAATGATTCAGTGGATCAAAGCCCTTTACTTCACAGGCAAATTGAGTCTTGAAATTTGAGGCATCAAAGCGAGTAATTTTATCAGCACCGCTTTTCCCAGTTGACAGTCCATGCCAATATTCTTCCAGGTTGTTGCCGATAGGAGTGAGCGCACCCATACCAGTCACCACCACTCTTCTTAACTGTACCGTTTTACTAAATGTATTCATAACCAATTATTTGTAAAAAACTAAAGGGTTTAATCCAATGTCAACTAAGCTTGCCAAAGTACCATTACTTGTCAACTTTCAAGTATCGGTTGTTTATCTACAAGTACTTGTTATTTGGGCTGTTCATGAAGACATAAACAATGGTTGTTTTGCGATCAGGTAAGCATTTGAAATAAAACAATACCTGACTTAGTTTACATAGTATTTAAATCCGATGCAAATTAATGATTTATGTCAATAGTTTGTATTAAATCCGCTATGTGCTGCAAGGCGTTTAAAATGTACACTTCTTTTTTGTGAGTTTTGGCAAGCATGATGCTGCCTTCAATCAAAGAAATAAAGAGGTGAGCATAATAAACCGAATCAGTTTCCTCTTTAAACTCTTTTTGGTCGATGCCCAACCGAATGATATCAGAAAGTTTTTGCTCCCAATCTTGCAACGCCTGTCGTACCCTTTGATTCAGCTTATTGTGGGTATCATCAGAGTCGATGGCGCAATTGAGTATCGGACACCCTCCATAATCAAGTATTTTTTGATAGTGTTTTTGGTGAAACTCACAGTAAAAAGCAAGTTTGGCTTTGGCCGAAGACGCTTGACGCACTCCTTCCCAAAGTGCTCCAAAAAGCAATTGTACATTATAATCAAATGCAGCCAATGCGATTTCTTCTTTGTCGTGAAAGTTATACCCATAAATGCTGCCCTTGGTGACTCCAGCTTCTGTGGCGATATTTTGCATAGAAGTTCCAGCGTAACCATTGCGGTTGAATAATTGAGCTGCTTTTTCTATGATCAGCTTTTTTGTTTTATCTGCTTTTTTCATAGACTTATCTCGCGAATAAACTTAAAACTAAAACCAAAACATAAAAATATACCGATTGGTTTAAAAACTAAAAAAAATATTTTTTATTGTTTCATTTGTCTATTGTTCCGCCTTCGGCTCATTGCTGCATTGTTAAATGGTTGCGCGAAGCGACATATTGATTATTGATGTTTAATTGTTGATTAATATATTGTTAAAACTGCTTTGCGCTACTATTGACTAAAAAAACTGTGGACTATTGACCATCGACTATGGACTTAAATAAAACTACTGACTCCTAACTACGAACTAAAAAACTCCGAACTTTTAAAACTAAAAAAAACACCAATCATATGTTAAGTTTTTGGGAACACCAATCTTTTATAAACTACGATTACCTCATTGTAGGCAGTGGCATTGTGGGGTTATCTGCTGCAGCCTCTATCAAAGAAAAAGTGCCCCAGGCATCCGTCCTGGTTTTGGAGCAAGGAATATTTCCTACTGGAGCCAGCACCAAAAACGCCGGTTTTGGTTGTTTTGGCAGTGTAACCGAACTATTGAGCGATATCGATGCAATGGGAGAGGAGGCAGTGGTTCAATTGGTCGCCCGTCGCTGGGAGGGCCTACATAAGCTAGAACACCGTTTGGGGGCCGAGGCCATGGGCCGTAAAAACTTTGGCGGTACCGAGTTGCTATTGCATGACGACAAGTATGCTGCATTCAATCAACGGGCTTTAGAAAATATCGATGTAGTCAATGAGTTGTTACAGCCCATATTTAAAGACAAAGTTTTTGAGCGATTGCCTGGCAAAAAAATTGCTGAGCTTGGGTTTGGCATGCAAGAAGTGGCTCATTTGATTTTTACCCCATTTGAGTTTCAAATTCATACTGGAAACATGATGCAGGCCTTGCTAGAGTATACTACCAAACTAGGGGTCAAAGTAATCAATGGTTGTGAGGTAAAAGCCATTGATGATCGGAGCAATCAAGTATTGGTAAGTACCGTGGGGCATTTGTCTGGGACTGAGGTCCTATTCGAAGCCAGCAAAGTAGCGATCTGTACCAATGGTTTTACCCGTAAAATATTGCCTGAGCTAGATATTGAGCCCGGTAGAGGTTTGGTAATCGTAACTGAGCCCGTGGCTGGATTGACTTTCAAAGGAACTTATCATTTTGATGAGGGATACTACTATTTTCGGAATTTTGGAGAAAGAGTGATTTTTGGAGGGGGCAGGAATTTAGACAAAGTTACTGAGACAACGACTGAATTTGAATTGAATGATCAAATTATTCAAGATTTGAAAGAGAAGCTAACTCATTTGATTCTACCTCATCAATCATTCCAAATTGCCCATACTTGGGCTGGAATTATGGCTTTTGGTACTCAGGGCAAAACCCCTATTTTACAACCTGTCTCCAATAATGTGGTGGTAGGCACCAGATTAAACGGAATGGGAGTGGCATTGGGATCTACTTTAGGAGAAGAAGTTGCAATGCTTATGATGTAAGGGTTTGATTCATAGTGTTTTAACTAGTTTTTGCGGGGATTTTTTTTGAAAAAATCCTGATATTAGTGAATAAAATAGTAGTTTTGCAACAGTTAAGTTCTTGGCTTATTTACAAAAAAACATAGATGAAATTCCTAGAATGAACACCTGACCCTAAATTCTTGTTCTTCTAATAGGAACCGATTCAGTAAATAAAAGTAAATTCAAATACTATGACAGTTATATTAGCAATTGGCGTAATGATTTTATTTGCAGTATTGATGAGCATAGGATTGCTCATTAGAGGTAAAGAAATCAAAGGAACCTGTGCTTCTCAAAATCCATTACTATTGAAAGATGGTGTGGAATGTGGCGTATGTGGTAAGCCAGTAGGAAGCTGTGAAACAGAGGCCAAAGATGATCAAAAATTGGCTGCAATATAATAACGGAACAATGGAAGGTATCTACTCCTTGAAAAGTAGGTGCCTCCTTTTTTTATAAATATAATAGAGCCTGTTGTGGTACTAGCTGGAGGTGTTTTTGACAAGTTCAACCAACTAATCCCTCCGTTATCTTTTAATTCAAATTCTGGTAAATGACACTTATCAAATCAATTTCGGGTATCAGAGGTACACTCGGAGGCAAGCCTGGAGATACATTAAGCCCCTTGGACGTGGTTAAGTTTGCGGCAGCTTATGGTACTTGGCTTAAAGATAATACTGATAAACACAAAGTTATCATCGGACGTGATGCTCGCCCATCTGGAGAAATGATCACCAAGTTGGCGGCTTCTACGTTGCAGTCGTTGGGAATAGATGTGGTAGACCTTGAGCTTTCCACTACCCCTACTGTAGAGATGGCGGTAGTGATGGAAGAAGCCGGAGGAGGAATTGTGATCACGGCAAGTCATAACCCGATTCAATGGAATGCCCTAAAGTTACTGAATGAGCGAGGAGAATTTATCTCAGCCGCTGATGGCGAGAAGATTTTAGAAATTGCCAGCGAGGAAGAATTTGAATTTGTAGAAACTAAAAAAATCGGTGCCTACACTACCGAAAGGGGATACATTCAAAAGCACATCGAGTCCATTTTAGAATTGCCCTTGGTGGATAAAGAAGCCATTGCCGCCAAGAATTTTAGAATCACCTTGGATTGTGTAAATTCTACTGGAGGAATCGCCGTTCCGATGTTGTTGCACACTTTGGGGGTACAAGAAGTAAACGCGATGTACTGCGAACCCAATGGACAGTTTCCGCACAACCCAGAACCCATCCCAGAAAATTTAAGAGACATTTCCCGAGAGCTTGAAAACGGTGGCTACGATTTGGGCATTGTAGTAGATCCCGATGTAGACCGTTTGGCCCTCATTTGTGAAGATGGAGCGATGTTTGGCGAAGAGTTTACCTTGGTAGCAGTAGCCGATTACATCTTGCAAAATACGCCTGGGGCTACAGTATCGAACCTTTCGTCTACCAAAGCATTGAAAGAGCTGACCGAAAAAGCAGAGCAAGTATATGCATCTTCAGCAGTAGGAGAGGTAAATGTAGTCACCAAAATGAAAGAAATTGGTGCCGTCATTGGGGGAGAAGGTAACGGAGGCATCATTTACCCTGAGTTGCACTATGGCCGCGATGCCCTGGTAGGTATTGCGTTGTTTTTGACCTATTTGGCCAAGAGTGACATGCCGATGACTCGCCTAAGAGGAAAGTATCCTAAATACCAAATCTCGAAAAATAAGATTTCACTTACTCCTGAGATTGATACCGACGCCATTCTGAAAGACATTCAGGAAAAATACAAAGCGCATAATGTGATTACGATTGACGGGGTGAAGATTGAATTTGAAGATTCTTGGGTACACTTGCGCAAGTCGAACACCGAACCCATTATTCGCATTTATGCCGAAGCGGCTACCATGTCTACTGCCGACAATCTGGCCAACAAGATCATCGATGACATTCGTGAAATCGTGACTGCCAAGAGTGATTCTTAGTAAAACGAAAAAAGATAAATAATGATATTATGAAACCTGGTCTGAGAAGGCTGGGTTTTTTTATTAGAATAGATCATATGCACCATTGGAAATAACCATCAACGATAAGAATGAGGTTTTTTGGGAACAAGAAAAGGTAAGTTTATTGCAGCCAGAGGAGCTCCTGAAAGCATTTATTGTGTCTAAATTACACACTCATTACATCAATTTACGTACATCGAGAGAAACGAGGGCTTCTATATATATGCAAGTCACAAGAAAAATATATGAAGCATATGATTATAAAAGAGAGGAAGAAGCACAACGCATTTTTGGGCAAAGGTTCTATCATTTATCAAAAGCCAATCAAGCCAAAATTATCAAACGTTACCCGTTGAGAGCAGTAGAAAACGATGATTGATTTCATTTACTTAATTCAATCCTGATTTTTACTTACCATTTCCCAATATTCTCCAAAAAATATCTGTAATTTTGCTACTTCAGGTAATTGAAAACTTAAAATGTTTCAACAAAACAACACACGTACATTTTAGGATAAAATAAGATTTTGTGATATGAGCATGAGCGTATATTTTGATAATGCCGCAACTACACCATTAGCTCCTGAAGTATTGGACGCTATGTTGCCCTACATGAAAGAACATTTTGGGAATCCGTCTTCTATTCATACCCACGGAAGAAAAACCAAATCGGCCCTAGAGAAAGCCCGAAAGAAAGTGGCTGAACTACTGAATACCTCACCTTCGGAAATCTTTTTCACATCTGGGGGAACCGAGGCCGACAATTTTGCCATTATGCGTAGCATTGATACGTTTGGTCTGACCCACGCCATTACGTCTCCATTAGAGCACCACGCGGTGTTGCATACCCTGGAGCATTTAGAAAAAACTGGTAAAATAAAACTCAGTTTGATCAATATTGATGAGCGAGGAAACCTGGACCACGACCATTTGCAGCAATTGCTAGAGAACAATCCCCGTTCGTTGGTATCCATCATGCACGGCAACAACGAGGTGGGCAACTTATCGGACATGGAACGCATTGGAGCACTTTGCCGAGAGCACAAAGCCCTGTATCATTCGGATACGGTACAAACCATGGGGCACTATGTACACGATTTACAAAAACTAGAGGTGGATTTTTTAGTAGGTTCAGCGCATAAATTTCACGGCCCTAAAGGCATTGGGTTTTTGTATGTCAATGCAAACTCCAAAATACAGCCAATGATTCACGGAGGAGCCCAGGAAAGAAATATGAGAGGGGGAACCGAAAATTTGTACGGGATCATTGGATTGGCAACTGCCCTAGAGTTGGCTTATCAAGATATGGCAGAACACCGAGCCACGGTAGAAAAACTGAAATCTCGTATGATTGAGCAATTGAAGCAAAAGGTGGCTGGAGTAGGGTTCAATGGCGAAAGTGCGGACTTAGACAAAAGCTTATACACCGTTTTGAATGTTTGTTTGCCACCCAATGACGGGGGCGATATGTTGGTGTTTAACTTAGACATCAATCAGATTTCAGCTTCAGCGGGAAGCGCCTGCTCTAGTGGCTCCGATGTAGGTTCCCACGTATTGCAAGCCCTCAAGCGCCCCAAAGAACGGGGAGCGGTACGTTTTTCTTTTAGTCGTTACAACACTACTCAAGAAGTAGATTATGTTGTAGATAAACTGGCCGAAATGTATGCTACCAAACCAGTAGTTCAGTAGCAAATTTGCAAAAACTTACGAATAGGCTTTATCAATCAAAAGGTAAAGCCTTTTTTTAAGGGAGAATCTAAGAAATAGCCTCCCCATTAGAGCCTGTGATTTTGCGGATAGATACGGCTATTTTTGCACCCGTAGCAGGGCTACAGGTAATGAAAATAACGAAATATATTCGTGAAATAGCGGCTATTAATTGGGTATGTTATTTTTTGGATACTCCCCAATGTAGATGTCCAAATAGATAATACAATGACTTCAAAGCACTTGTTTTTTTTCGTGATTCTTAGCTTATTATTGATGCAGTGTGGTACCAAAAACAGTATTCCCAGCGAGGTGATTCCCAAAGAAAAAATGGTAGACATTTTACTGGACATTCATGTCATGGAGTCTAAAATAGAATCAGTTCGTTTTGCTTCGCGAGATTCCATGCAAGTGGCTTATCTGGGTATGCAAAAAGACATCCTGCAAAAACATAAAGTAGACAGTGCCACTTACTACAAGAGCTACGATTACTACTTCAAGGAAATGTATCACATGAAAGAAATTTACGAAAAAGTAGCAAGTCGCGCCAAAGGATTGATGGAAAAATACCGAGTAAAAGATTCTTTGGCAAAACAAGCTCCGAAGAAAAAAGCCTCGATGAAGCCCAAAGTACCTTTGAAGGTAGACCTCAAACCCCTCAAAGCAGATAAAAAAGAGGGTAAGAAAAAATAGCGTAGTTAGTAGTTAGTAGTTCGTAGTCAGGAGTTGGTAGTTTTCTTTAGTCGATAGTCCAATGCTGTTTCCTTAATATCTTAGACTTATAATGGTAATTTACGAATTTATTTTTGTGTCATTCCAAAGTTTTAAGATCAATTTTTTTAATATGATTTAAATATATAATATTGATTATCAGTAGCTTAATTAAAAACACTTCGTCAATATTACCGTTTTTTATTTCGCCTTATTTTGTGGGCGTTAAGAACTTATGAAGTGGAGCCGTTAAAAAATGATCACTGACACCCTGGATAGTGCGGCTGATATTGTGCGAGGGTGGAATGTTTGATCATTTTAGGCGCAACGTAATAAGTTTAGCCAACACAAAATACAGCGACGGCGTTTTTGCCTACTTTTTGAGCTGTAGCAAAAAGTAGGGAGCGAGAAACAACAAGTGACTGATTATCAGTGTATAATTATTATTTCTTTTATGGAACATTGATTTATCTCTTATATCTATTTTCTTAAAAAAAACTCGGAATAATTCCTTCAAATATATTTTTCTTAAGGAACCGACCAAAGGGAGCTCTGCGCTTGCGCTAAACAGCATTGGTCGACGGTCCATAGTCCACTGATTGAATGCAAAGTGAAAAACGTAAAATGCCATTGAACAATGTAACAATCAGCCGAAGGCGGAACAATATAGCAAGTTTTAGTTAGTCATTATTTAACAAATACGACTTGAAGCCCCCGAAATCAATACCCAACGTAATGGCTTTGGAGGGTTGCTCAATGGCTTTTTGAAGCCGCGCCGGGATGGCTACGGTTTGACCAATGGCCTGCTCTACCACATCTACAAATTTAGCGGGGTGGGCCGTGGCTAAGAATATCCCTAGAGCATCTTCAGGTTGCTCAGCTAGAAATGCATCAGTAGCTCTATAACCAATGGCACTATGCGGATCAAGCGTGTAGCCCGTTTGTTGGAATACTTGCTGCATGGTGGCTACCGTTTCCTCATCTGAATAATGTTTCCCCCAGATTTTATTTTTAAAACCCTGAAAATCATCCCCCAACCATTCTACAATCCTGGCAAAATTGCTCGGGTTGCCCACATCCATCGCATTGGAAATGGTAGCAAAAGAAGCGTGAGGAGCAAAATCTCCCTGATTCAAAAAAGTAGGAAAAACGTGATTACGGTTGGTTGCCGCGATAAAACCAGCGATCGGTAGCCCCATTTGTTGAGCCAATAAGCCTCCACACAGATTGCCCAAATTGCCACTGGGGACCGTAAAAAACATTTTTTTATTCAGGTGTTTCAGGCGACTATAGGCATAAAAATAGTAAAACGATTGAGGTAACAAACGACTGATATTGATAGAGTTAGCCGAAGAGAGCGCTTTGGCTTGCTGTAGTTCTTGATCCAAAAAAGCTTGCTTGACCAGCTTTTGGCAATCGTCGAAAGTACCTTCAATGGCCACTGCCGCCACATTTTCGCCCAGCGTAGTGAATTGTTTTTCCTGGATAGGGCTTACCTTACCTTTGGGATACAACACCACTACTTGAATGCCCGGTACTTGATAAAACCCTTGGGCTACCGCTCCTCCGGTATCTCCCGAAGTGGCTACCAAAATATGGATTGGTTTGCGTTGTGCCTGAGCAGGTTTGGCCAACCAGTACCCCATTAGTTGAGCCATAAATCGGGCCCCAAAATCTTTGAAAGCCAGGGTGGGCCCATGAAATAGTTCTTGCACAAAAATGCGATCGGTCAGTTTCACCACTGGGGCATCAAAATTGACCGCAGTTTCGACACATCGCTTTAAATCTTCGTAGGCGATTTCATCTCCAATAAGGGTTTTACTTACTTCCAGCGCAATTTCAGGTAATGACAAATGCTCAATGTTGTCGAAAAAATGCTGAGGAAGACGAGGGACCTCACGCGGCACGTACAAGCCATTGTCGGGCGGTAAGCCCTGGAATAAGGCCTGCTGAAAAGTGACCTCCTCACTTTGTTTTTGAGTACTGTATAATTGCATTGTTATATTGTTAAATGGCTGAATGGTTACATTGTTCCACTTTGCTCATTGTTAAATGGTTGGATTGTTACATTGTTCCGCTTCGCTCATTGTTGCATTGTTAGTTCCTTCGGCT
>CALDJV010000565.1 GCA_937899305.1 uncultured Cytophagaceae bacterium | reverse complement strand
GTTTTCGGTTGCTTTAGTCATCTTTTGCAGGCCGGCAGAACTAAAAGTAGCTTTGATAAAAGGAGACTCAAGGTTTGCTGACTCACAGGTCATTGCCGTGAAGTCTGAAAAACCAACAATAGGCGCTTTCTCCACATTGAACTGCTGCCCAGAGGGTCCTTTTAATTCGTTGCCTTGATGTGTTGTAAGGTAAAAGCCATTGGGCATTTTTACTTGGTCATTGTTTTCTTGACAAGCAGTGAGCAAGCCTATCAATAGGCAAATCAAATAAATAGCGTTTTTCATAGGATTGTAAGTAAATTAAGATCAGGTGATTTGGGTGTTATACTAATCTATACTGCCGATGTCAAGAGATTGTTAGTGATTACAGCTGTTTTTATTTCTTGGTTTTGAGCCTTCCCCAAATCTGGAACAGTTTGAGACGAATTGAGTAGAGATAGACTTCTATTTACCAAAAATCACCTCTATGATTTTTTGTTGTATTTGCTCGAAAGCTTTTTTTTCACTGAGCCAAAACGTTGATTAATTTCATACTCTTCTACATCGTTTAGTAAGTGACAGCAAACAAATGATTTTGGTGAATTGGGCTGTGTGTAGTTGAGCATATCTGGGGTGATTTCAAACAAAAAGTCAGGATAATGTTGTTTAGTCGACAACATCACTATATAATAAATATCCTCTGCATTGAATATTTCTTCTTGTGAAATAATTAATGCTGGATGTGGTTTAAACAAGCCATTTGGTAACTCGAAGTTCACTTCTATAATATCTCTTTGCTGGTATTTCATTGGTTAAAGGTTATCCAAATATTTAGTAGCTCTTCTTTGTTTACTCTTTCTGCTTTGTTCTTTGTGCATCATTTTCAAAGCATAATGCTCTACTTCCGCTAATGTGATTTCCTCAGCAGCAATTTTAGGTAAAATGTCGAGGTATGGAGTTACTTGAACCACAATCTGATTGAGTAATTGCATCAGTTTTTGAGGAATTCTTGTACGATGGGCTTTGTCAGTTTGTTGTACCCGCAATAATCCAATGAGTACCATGAGCTTCAATAACCAGTTTGCTTCTTTGGCAGTAATGTTTAAAATATCAAACTTAAAGTTTTGTAATTCTTGTTGTAATACCCTGCCTTCTTCATTATCAATAGACATTTTCTGACCAAGTGTTTCTTGACTTACTGAAGTACTTAATAAGTCTACTTTTGCGAAGTAAGACTCAATACCAAAGTATTTTTCGAAGATGATGTGTAAACCAGACATATCTTAAATATACAAAAATTAATTTACTAATCTGATGAATGCATCCACTTTCATTGGATGGAATACGCGACCTTTTATCTTTTAATTTCAGTTTTGAAATCTCAATCAGGAATAAAAATCCATCATTTTTTTGTCTTGAGCCTTCCCCAAATCTGGAACAAACCAAATGCTCCCAAGCTGCACACAATGGTAAGAATCAGTGCTGGAGTAGTATTGCCATAAAGCCAAAAACCAGTGGCAAATAATGCGGTGTATACCGTGATACAGCCCACAAACATGCCTGCAATCTCGAGAGGGAGTTGCCAGGCACTCGTTCTATTCTGGGCATCCAAATCTCCCATGTTTTTCCGTACTTTGGCCCAACCCGGCCCACCTGGGGTAGTCAGAGCATAAAATTCTTTCAGGGTCGCCATTTGAGTCGGCCGAGTGACAAAGGTAGTGACCAGCCAAGCAATAGAAGTAAGGCCTACCCCTAGCAATAGTTGCCAATGGTCGGGTATTTTCTCGAATCCTAAAGCAGGGTGAATAATTTGGAGATAAATGGCCAGTAAAAATGAGAAAAACATAGCCACAATCTCGGTATAAGCATTGATACGCCACCAGAACCAACGCAGAATAAAGATCAATCCAGTTCCTGCACCAATTTGCAGTAAAATATTGAAAGCTTGTAGCGCGTTTTCCAGCAAGAGGGCAAATACGGCGGCCAGTATCATGAGCACTATGGTAGATACTCTTCCTACTGTGACCAATTCTCGGTCGCTGGCTTCGGGCTTGACAAAGCGTTTGTAAAAATCGTTAACGATATAAGAGGAACCCCAGTTGAGATGGGTAGAAATGGTAGACATAAAGGCGGCAATCAAGGAAGCTACCACCAGGCCAATCAAACCCGCAGGAAGAAAAGTAAGCATCCCCGAGTAAGACAAATCCTGACCAAGTTTATCAATGGGCACTTGAGGAAACTTTAATTGTAGGGCTACCAATGAATTAAACTTGAGCGGATCAGATTTTTCTTTCCTTTTTTGGTAATCCATTTTATTCAAGTAAGCCAAAGATTTTACCTTGATATCGGAAGGATGGCTCACAACATAGTTTTGCAATTGGGTATATTGAGCCAATGTGTTACCATTCGCGGTACTTTTTTGAGCTGCAATCCGCTGAATCAGAAAGTTAACATCTTGTGGGTTTACTTTTTGTTCCAGAATTTTGGTTGCTTGCGGGCTAATCTTCATTTTTTGGTCGTTTTCGATGCTCATCGGGAAAATAACCAACGAAGCCAACGCGATTAAAATCCAGGGCCAGGGACGCAATGCATAATGCGCCAAATTGAACAGTAAAGTGGCCCCCATGGCGTGTTTTTCTGACTTGGCCGAAAGCATTCGTTGGGCTATATAACCCCCACCTCCTGGTTCGGCACCAGGGTACCATACACTCCACCATTGTACCGCCAGGGGTAAGATAAAAACGGGAACCAAGGTTTTGAAATCGTTAAAATCGGGCAATACCTGCAGTTTGTCTTTGACATTTTCATGGGTCAATAAATTGCCCAAACCATCTATTTCAGGCATACTCAACACTACTTTAGCGGCCCACACTGCGCCCACCATAGCCAAACCAAATTGGATGAAGTCGGTGATGATGACGCCTCGCAAACCACCCAATGAACTGTAAATCACGGTCACCACTGAAGCAATCAGCAGGGTTTGTCCTGGCGAGAGGCCCAACATCACACTGCCTATTTTGATGGCGGCCAACGACACCGAAGCCATAATCATTACATTGAAAAACACACCTAGGTAAATGGCTCGAAAACCCCGTAAAAAAGCCGCTGCTTTGCCACTGTAGCGCAATTCATAGAACTCCAAGTCGGTCAATACTTTAGACCTTCGCCATAGTTTGGCGTACACAAATACGGTGAGCATACCCGTGAGCAAAAAAGCCCACCATACCCAGTTACCCGACACTCCATTTTGTCGCACGATGTCGGTTACCAGATTGGGAGTGTCGGCCGAAAAGGTGGTCGCTACCATAGAAACCCCCAACAGCCACCAGGGCATGTTTCTTCCCGATAAGAAAAATTCTGAAGTACTTTTACCCGCTTTTTTGGCTACCCATAGGCCAATGGCCAGTGATACCACAAAAAAAGCCACCACAATTGCCCAGTCTATTTCTTTTAATTGCATAATGTGTAATCAATTGGTTCTGCGTGACGCTCAATGAGCCGTGAAATATGAGGAAAAAGCGGTGTATAAACAAATTTAATAAAAAGAGAGTCAAGTATTTACTTTATAAAGAGAACCAAAAAAATCCAGTTTAAAACTTTTTAAGAATGAGATGCATCATCAATTCAATTGATCAATCCAATACATTCACTTTATGAAATACCTATTAAAAATTACCTTGCTGGTTTTATTTATCAACGTGCTACCAGGAGCTTTTACCCAGGCGCAATCCAAACGAATGTTGAACACAACCTTACAAGCCGAGCTACTCCAAATGCAGGAGATAGACCAAATAGCAGCGTATAAAAACTACATTGCTCCGCGCAAAGAAAAAATGACTACTCAGCAGCGTGAAACTTATAAAGATAGCGTGTTCAAGGCGCATCACAAGCGGTTGGGAGTGATATTTGACCAGTATGGTTTTCCGGGGTATGACTTGGTCGGCAAATCTGGGTCAAAGGCATTTTGGTTGATGACCCAGCACTTTGATGAATACGTGGATTTTCAACAAAAAATTCTGAAGGCTATGAAACGGGAGGTAAAACGAGGTAATGCCAATGGCAAAAACTACGCTTATTTGACCGATCGGGTATTGGTAAATACCGGGAAAAAACAAAAATATGGCACCCAGGTATTATACGACAACAGCGTGGGCAAGCCTTACCCTAAGCCGCTCCAAAATCCCAAAAAGGTAGACAAATACCGTAGGGCTGTGGGAATGGAGCCTTTACACAAATATTTGAACTCAATGGCGGAGTTGCATTTTCAAATGAACAAGCAGTTTTTCAAATCCAAAGGGATCACCAAGCCTTTTCAATACAAATCTACGGACAAATAAATGGATGATGACCAAGCCCTGCTAGACTTTGAAGCCTAGCAGGGCTTTAGTATTTATATCTGGGGTACTTTGTCAAACCAAGGATGGGCTTGTTCTAGTTGGCGAGCCAACTGGAGCAACACCTCTTCTGAACCAAACCTACCCGTAAACATGGCTCCAATGGGGAGCCCCTCAGTAGACCAATGCAAAGGCACCGACATCGATGGGTTACCCGTAAGGTTGGCAATGGGAGTAAAGGGAATGGCTCCGAATACCTTACTCCCCAATACATCCATCATTCCTTGTTTGATCAACGCTTTCAAGGCCTCAGGATTGGCCAAAGCCATATTGGCTTGCATGTTTTCTTGATCAGTGTTTTTAAACTGACCCGTCTTGAAAGGCAAATGAGAAGCCACTGGAGAGAGCCATACATCATATGTCTGATGGTAATGCGCCACTTTTCGGGTAATGGTATTCCATTCTCGTTGAGCACCAACGTATTCACTGGCGGTAAATGAGTGACCCACCGCGGCCATCAAACGGGTATTGAGCTCTAAGTGATCGCCAGTAAGTGGAGTGCCCAGCACCATTTCAATGCTGGCCATATCGGTGGCAGTTTGGCAAGCCAATACAGTGAGAAAAGCGCGGGTCAAGTCTTCTTTTTGGTAGGGCAGAGGGGCTTCTTCTACTTCGTGTCCCAGGTCTTGCAGCATTTGAGCCGTTTTCTCGATGGCTGATTTTACCTGAGGATCTATGAACCCATCCACTCTGTTTTCGGTACTGAAACCAATCTTCAACTTGCCAGGAGGCGTCTCGATGGCTTGCAAATAAGGCTGTTTGGGGGAAGCAATCAAGTAAGGATCGCCCTGAATGGGAAAGGCAATGGCATCGAGGTAAGCGGCGGTATCTCTCACCGAACGAGACAAACAACCATCGGTAGCGGCACCGGCCCAAGCTTCCCCAAAGTTAGGACCATAACTAAAGCGTCCTCGAGAAGGTTTGAGACCAAACAAACCCGTAAATGCCGCCGGAACTCGAATGGAACCACCTCCATCACTTGCGGTGGCCAAAGGTACAATACCCGAAGATATCGAGGCGCTGGCTCCGCCACTCGATCCACCTGGCGAATGGGCCGTGTTCCAAGGGTTGAGCGTAGGGCCATATAATTAAGGTTCGGTAAAAGGAGTAAGGCCAAATTCAGGGGTATTGGTTCGCCCCATGATTAAGAAACCTGCTTGGCGAATATTTTTGGCTATTTCGGAATCTACAGGTGGGACATATTGGGTCATGACTCGACTACCAAAAGTAGTGGGTTGTCCCGCAATGTCGATGCCCAGGTCTTTTACCAAAAAGGGCACCCCATAAAAAGGTTGACCTTCGCTGGCTTCGGTGAGCATCTGTTTGGCATAATCATACATTTTATAAATCACCGCATTGAGTTTTGGATTGACTTCCTCAGCTCGGCTGATGGCAATGTCTAGCAACTCGAGGGGAGTGATTGCTTTGTTTTTGATGAGTTGGGCCAAACCCAAAGCGTCGTATTGACGATATTCGCTAAAATTCATGGACATCGTTTTTAGGTGTGATGTGTGTATTCCAAGGTAGGGGCAAATGCGATAAAAAGAAAATAGAAGGAAAAAGTTTTTAATACAAAAAAGGGATTAACGGTCCAGGTTGGGTTGAATGTAAAGGTGATTGTTGTCTAAGTCTAAGGCACACAAATGACCCAGTTTGGGATTGGAAGCATAGACACAGCCTCCGTCTAAATTGATTGAGGTAGCTTGATTGGCAACACTACTTTTGATCTGATCAATCGCAACGGCTTGATGTCCGTGAATAATGGTATGGGTAATCTGATCAGGCAAAGTAACTTGCATTTGAGGAAATATATTTTTGAGCTGTTGGATCGCTTGTTTTCCGTTGGTAGCCAATGGCAAATGAGTTAATAAGAAGTGATCAATGGTAATGCAGTATTCTAAATTATCACAAAATTCTAGGTAATCACCAAGATGTTCATTCAACAAATCTAAACTATGACATTGAGCTAAAAAAGATTCAAAAAATTTGTTGCCACAACCATACGCTTGCAAAAACATTTGTTCATGATTACCCCTCAAAGGGTATACCTGATCACACTGAGCCTGTAATGAAAGGATATAATCTAAGACTTTGGCGTTGTTGAAACCTCGATTGATGTAATCGCCCAGTAAAAAAAGTTGATCTTTTGGAGTGAGCTGTACTTGATCTTCCAGTAATGCCTGCAGAGAAAAAAAACACCCATGAATATCTCCAACCACGATTTTGCGACCAATTTCTGTAGACACAACATGTTTCATTCCTTCTTGAGTAAGTAAGCACAGATCTAAAGTAGTTGATAAACACCTAGAGCTTGTTTTAACAACAGATTAATCAATCCCCATCATATTAAAAGCTCCCCAATACAAAGGATACTTGTATTCCGCTTTGATCTCTTTTTGAGCTTCCACAAACGCGTTGCGTTTATCCCCCGTAGCGAGCCACTTTTGATAAAATTTCGTCATGAGCTTTTGAGTGGCATCGTCCGATACCTTGAACAAACTCATGATGAGCATATCGGCTCCCGCTACCAAAAACGAACGTTGCAAACCAAATACTCCTTCACCTACTTGTACCTCACCCAACCCAGTTTCGCAAGCCGAAAGCACCACCAATTCGGTGTTGTCAAAATTGAGGTTCATAGCTTCATAGGCGGTCAAAATGCCATCTTCACTGTAAAAGTTATTGGTTTTTGCCAACAAGTCTCCCGCGCCTCGGGTCAACAATCCCGAACGATGCAATGGCCCACTGGTGATTTGGTTACTGCGAAGTCCCTCGGTTCCTTTCATCTCCTTTTGTTGATTACCTACAAAAAAGCCATGGGTAGCGACATGAAATACCCGAGGATTGCTCAAGCCACGAATGTTGTTTTCCTGGGCTATTTGACTGGTATACACCGTGGTTTTCCAGCCTTTATTACGCATCAGTTTACTTACCTCTTGAATCTCGATTTCGGTACCCGGCAAACGAGTGATAAACCCAATATCTCCTTTACGGGCGGCAGATTGGGCCAGTTTGATGCTGTTGGCATTGTCATAAAATACCGGGTTTCCGAATAAGACTGCGGTATTTTCATTGGAACCGTTATTTCCTTGAGATGCAATATTGTTTGACCTTTGTTTTTTCAAAACTAGGTCTTTGGTGTTACTCACCAACATAACATTGGTGCGGTCGATCACATAAGTAGTGTCTTTGATACGCATAGACGAGACATTGACCTGATTGAAGGCCCCATCAGGGGAGAGGTATACCCGTTTGATTCCGGCGAGCGCCTTGTCGATGGGTTCCCAGTAATTTTTATAAGAATAACGATCCTTGCGACGAAAGCGAATACTATTGCGATAGTACTTCAGATAGCGATTTTCTAGGTGATACCCATTTTTGAGCAATACCAATTGGGGGCTTCGTTTGCTTTTTGGGGTAACAATCAAAGCGGCATAACGGACACTATCGGTAAAATCTTGGGTGTATTCCCGGTAGCGGATGATTTCTATAGCGGCTTCGCCTGGTTTCAGGGTTTTTTGCACATCTTGCCAGGTATATTTCTTTTGTTCAAACCCTTTGGCAAACAAATTGGATTTTTTATTAAGCTCTTTTTCCAGTTGCTCAATTTCCTTTTCTACTTTTCGTGGTTTGATGTCACTTTCCTTGAGTTGGTCTTCGCTCATGGAGAGAATACTGGTCAAAAATTCCTTGCGCTCCACCCATTGGCTGTATAAATTGATCAGTTGAGTATCGCCACTGTTCAAAATACGGTTGCGTACTTTTTTCGAAGAACTCAACAACAAAGCTTTAGTAGCCAAGGTATGGTTGTACATTTCGCCCAACAACTTCTGACGACTACGACGCTGGGCCTGTTGCACGGCCAAGGTATTGAAAAACTCAAAATCGGATCGAATCAATTGCCAGTATTTAGATTTTTCGCCTTCGCTCAATACCGGAAAATAAGTGCCAATGTAGTTCAAATACTGTTTGGTGGTTTCGGCCAGGATTTTATTGGCCTTTTTGTAGCGCCCCCTTACAAACTCTATTTTACCTATTTTGCTCAAAGCCCTGACGTATTCAGGGTGGGCATCGCTAAATATCTTGCGATAAATCTTCCGGGCTTGCTTATAGTTGTTTTCTGCCGTTTTAAATTTTTTGAGTTTGGCATACAAATCTCCCATCAGCATGGCTACCCGAGCCGAATTTACATTGCGTTCACCAAAAGCCGTTACCCATATTTGGTTGGCCTGATTGAGTAATTGAAATGCTTGGTCGTAATGATTTTTTTCTATTTCGTAATAAGCCAGGTTTTTGAGTGCCTCGGCATACAGTGGGTGTTTTTCGCCAAAAGTTTTTTGATAAATATCCTTGGCTTGGTTGAGCAAAGGCAATACTTCGGTAGTATCCTGAGCACCGCGATTAAACTTGACCAAAGCCAGGTTGGTATAAGCCGCGGCCATGGTGATGTGACTGTCGCCAAGTTTGGCTTTACGAATCTTGATGACTTCCTGTACGTTTTCTTCGGCTTTTTGATAATCCCCAATGGCCAGATAAAGCTCGGCCAATAACCCAATGCTTTCGGCGTAACGAATGGTATTGGCTCCATAGACTTTTTGGGAGATGTTAGCAGCCTTGACGGCCAGTTTTTCGGCCTCGGCGTATTTCCCAGTAATGAGGTATAACTTACTCAATTGATTGAGTGAATTGATGAGTTTACGGCTGTCTTTGCCATACTTGGTCTCTTTCTGAGCGATTGATTTTTTGAGCAGCCGCTCGGTATCGGCATACTCACCAATACGGATGTACAAAAAGGCCAGGTTTTCTACCGATTTAGATTTTTGAGAAATATCACGGGCTCGCATCCACCAGTAAATTCGACGGGTTTGGCGCAACAAACGCTCTGCCGTGTAATAGTCTCCAATGATTCCATACAAACGAGCTGCGGTACTCAGTGCGTCGGCATACTCAAAGGAACGACGCTTGATTTTAGAACGGATAATGCGACGTGATGCTTCTATGTTTTTTTCGGCCTCTTTGTATTGTCCTACCTTGATTTGCATTTCAGCCAGTTTGGCCATTTGCTTGCCCGTTTCGCGGTCGTCTTCTCCGAAACGCTTTTTCTGAGTTTGGAGGTTTTCTTCCAATAGCTTCAACGCCCCTTTATAATCCTCTTTGATGTCCAGATAAGTAGCAATGTGATTTCTGATAGGGACATAATTTTTGTGTTGAGGAGTGAGTTCGTTGAGGTACTTTTGGTATTTTTTTTCGGTAAACATCTGTTCCGCTTTGCTCAGGTCATCAGCATGTAGTAGGTAATAGTTGGCCCATTTGAGTTTATAAAGCTCATATTTGGGCGCATCTTCACCCAAAAGCTCTTCTTGGATCATAAGCAAATTGTTGATGTCTTTTTCGGCTTGATCCAAATCCGACTCCTTATACATGTGTAAATCATACAGGCTTTCTACCAGACGCACCCGCAAAGGATGGTATAAAGGCAAGAGGGTACTATCGGTTTTGGCCAGTTCGTCAAAGCGTCGCTTGGTACGTCTACTCCCCAGATTATAATATTTGGCGCGTTCGGCTTCTAAAAAGCGACCCTTTAAGCTAGGAATATTTTTACCGCGATAATAAGCGTACATAATGCGGTCGCGGTATTCTTGCTGCTTGCTGGCCTTTACTGGGCGACGATTTTCAAAGTACAACTTGATGGTTTGATCATAGGCTTGTAAATATACTTTGCTGGATTTTAGATAACCTCGTTTCCAAAACAGGTTGGGGCTGGATATTTTGAGCGCCTTGCGATACCAAAACATAGACCAGAAGAAGCGTTCGTCATTGTAAAAGTTATCTGCAATGTGTTTGAGGTAAAGCCCATACATATGACTTTTCTTTCTAACAAGTTTTTTGGCGAATTTTCGGTTGTTGAGCAAAAATTCCCTCGCTTTGTCGTACTCACCTCGATCGGTGAGCAATAGGCTTTGAGTAATCAGTAAGCGTACATATTGCTGTTTTTGGTATTTTCGTTGCGCTTTATTTGCTGAGAGGGCATTCAATACTTGGTTTTTCCAAAAAGGAATACTCCATTGAAGCAGTTTTTCGGCAGCTCTGAGTTTTCCTATCTGAATATAAGTCCGGGCGAGGCGTTGATCTATTTCCGCCAAAAATACCGAATCTTTTACATTGGTAGAATCTCCTGAGGGCTGGTTTTGCCATTCATTTTTGGCATTTTCCAGTACCTGTCGTGCTTTAGAATAGTAGCCATATTCAAGGTATACTTCGGCGGCTTGGGTTACTCCAGTGAGAAAGCCATTTAGG
>CALDJV010000564.1 GCA_937899305.1 uncultured Cytophagaceae bacterium | reverse complement strand
GCATATGCAGCATATTTTAACATATGCTACATAAGGCCAAAGTCGAGCTAAGAAATCAACTCAATCTTTAAATCAAACATTCATCATCCTATGAGTATTGACATTCAGGAAGTTAAGCAATCCATCAAAGACAAAGGGCACCACTGGGAAGCAGAAGAGAATCATATGACCGCGTTGGATGAAGCTACCCGCAAAAAGATGCACGGGGGTATCCCACCTCCCTCTGATGCCCGAGCTACTCCAGAAGCAGACGATAAATTAGCCATTACCGACTTGCCCTCTTCGGTAGATTGGCGCAATCACCAAGGTAACTATGTAACCTATGTAAAATACCAAGGTGCTTGTGGTTCTTGTGTGGGATTTGCTGCTTCCGCGGCTTTTGAAAGTACAATAGCCATAGAGCATGAGCTACCCGTGGCCCAGATAGGCCGGGCTAGTCAAATGTTGGTAGACTTGTCGGTAGCCGATGCCTTTTTTTGCTCTGACCATGGTGCCAACTGTAATGGCTGGTGGCCCAAAGATTATTTTAAAGCCAATCAAACCCGAGGGGTTGTGCAAGAAAACTTGTTTCCATTTGCCGATGCTTTTCCAGACGGAAACATCAAGCCCACTCATGAGGTAAAAATCACCTGTGAGTCAGTTCCCAATCGATCTGAAAACGCCTTTACTTACGGTAAAGTATATACCATCAATTCAATGCAAGCAGCCAAAGCACACTTGGCCAAAGTAGGCCCACTGGCTGCCAACCTCAAGTTGTATACGGATATTTTTCATTACAAATCGGGCATTTACAAACACGCCACCGGGCAATACGATGGTTTGCATTGTGTGTGTATTGTAGGCTACAACGACAACGACGGGGATGGATACTGGATTTGCAAAAACTCCTGGGGAATGAAATGGGGTATGGGTGGCTTTTTTAACATTGGATACGGACAATGTGACATGGAAGGCTATAAAATGTACGGGGTTTCTGATACCTCACTCCCTCCTACCCTTTATCACAATTATTTGTTGGGATCCAAAAATCAAACCTTGCAACAAGGAGCGTCGTTGGTATCCAATAATGGACATTATCAGTTCTCCTACCAAAAAGATGGCAACTTGGTATTGCGCAAAACCGATGACCAAACGGTAATTTGGAGCACCAACACCGAGGGTAAAACATCGGACAAGGTAGTGATGCAAACTGATGGAAACTTGGCGATGTACGATGATACTACTCAAGTGTGGGCATCTGGCACCAGTGGACATCCCAATGCTTACCTTACCTTGCAAATGAATGGCGAAGCAGTGATTTATGACGACAACAAACCCATTTGGGGTACCAAAGAGCCTTCATAAAGCATTGTAAACAATCCTATTCACCCATTCGGCCAAGCGCAAGTACCTTCTTGCGCTTGGCCGCATTATTTGCCTCACCTTATGACAAGCAATCCGATTTCAAAAAAAGTGGGTGATACCCATACCCTGGTTTTGACCAATCGTGGAAGTGCTGGACTTTCTATTCAATGGAAGCTCAGTGATGACACCTTGGCCGCTGTAGAACGCCTTGAGCATTTGCCTACTCCAGAAGCGCAACCGGGCGACGCGATTCAAACCCAGTATCAAATCACCTTGCTCAAAAAAGGGCAGGTGGCCATTCATTTTTATGAAACCCACATCTGGGACAATGACTTTCCTGACCTTCCTCTTGAAGAGTTCATTTTTGTAGTAGCCTGATATTACAGAAGCTAATCAGGATCATTACTTCGCTAGTGAAATACATCACTCGAAGTATTTCCCTTACTCTAAAATAGGTTCTGAATTATAATCCCGAACGCTTTGGGGTGATTCAACCCGATTTTGCCATACAATACCTGCACTTTTGTCATCGTAGTCATCCATTTCAAATTTAAATGATACACTCGATGAAAGCAGCTGTCTATACCCAATATGGTACACCAGAAGTAGTGCAAGTTCAAGAAGTGCCCAAACCCATTCCTGGTAATCAAGAGATCATTGTAAAGGTAAAAGCCACCAGCATGACCGCAGGCGATTGGCGCTTGCGAGCGGGTGAGCCTTTTGCCATCAAACTCTACAATGGCTTACGCAAACCCAGGCGTACCATTCTAGGACACGAGTTTTCGGGGGTGGTAGCATCAGTAGGTCAAAATGTTACCCGGTTCAAAGCAGGCGATGCAGTTTTTGGAGGAACTGGAGATCAGGCTGGAGCCCACGCCCAATATGTAGTGGTAGCCGAAGATGGCCCATTGATTTTAAGACCCAAAACCCTGTCAGATGCTGAGGCGGCCGCTTTGCCAATAGGTGCCACAACCGCTTTGTTCTTCTTACGCAAAGCCAATATTCAGCAAGGGCAAAAAGTACTTATTTATGGGGCATCGGGCAGTGTAGGTACTTTTGCCGTACAAATCGCTCAATATTTTGGGGCTCAGGTAACCGCAGTTTGTAGTACCACCAATGTGACTTTAGTCCAAGCCCTGGGAGCCCATCAAGTAATAGACTATACCCAGGAAGACTTTTCCAAGCAGTCAGAGCAATACGATATCGTATTTGATGCGGTGGGCAAAAGCAGTTTTGCTCAGGGAAAAAAAGTCCTCAAGCCCAAGGGAGTTTATGTAACCGTGGCGGTAGATATGTCCCTCCTGTTTCAATCGTTGTTTGCTTCTTTAACTAGAAAGCACAAGCTCATTACTGGAGTAGCCAAACCTACTAGCGAAAGGCTCCACTTTTTAGCCCGATTATTTGATCAACAAGCCCTTAAGGTAGTCATTGATCGTACATATGTCTTTGCTGATATCCAAATGGCCCATCGTCATGCCCAATCTGGACGTAAAAAGGGAAATATCGTGATCATGCCCTAACTTCCTCTGAAGTTTGTTTCAGTCTTTGGAATGACGACAACATACTAGAAGCTGAACACACTTCTTTTTTGATCTTTTCTATAAAATAGCTCACCAAAGGAAGATTTGATTGTTTTGATTACAACGGTCTAGTCATTATCTTCTCAAAAAAACTCATGAACAAACAACTATTCTCTATTGGTCTTATTTTAATTGCTGCCACATTTACGGTACTTTTCTGTGTGCTGGTCATTCCTCCCCTTCTTCAAAATCCAGATATTATAGGGGCATTTTCGGCAGGTTTTGTCAATCCTTACGCTTCGGGTTATGCTGCCGATGTGGTTTGTTGTTGGGTCACCTTGCTTATTTGGGTATGGTATGAGTCTCCTAGAGTAAAACACGGTTGGGTTTGCTTACTGCTGGGGCTGGTACCAGGGGTGGCAGTAGGCTTTGCTGGATACCTTTTGCTTAGAGCCAGGCAAATCAATCCATCTAAGACCTAAAACAATCAGCCTTGAATGATCGTCATCACGTTCATTTGATTTATCTTAGAGGCCTCAAAACCCGTCAAACAATGGTTACCAAATTTAGCCCAGAACCCAATGAGGTTTACTTGATTAATCAATATACTTTGTTTCACATTTTGGAAGGAAATGGAGTCATTCAGGTTGATTTTAAAAATTACCTCGATTGGGATGATAAACTCCTGTTTCTGGAAAAAGGGCAGTACATTAAATTCAATTCAGCCACTTTTGTAGTGCGCAAAATCGTATTTGAAGATGAAACCACCTTTCAAAACAAAGATGTACGTGTACTTTTCAAACATTTGGTGTCATTGGGTTATATCAATTACCAGGAATGTGAGGCCTGCCAGCAATACCTTTCCGAAACAGTGTTTTCGTCTCCCAAAGACATCATTGATGTGTCTATCAACCAATGGTATTGGCAAAACCCTTTCAATGCCAACCAAGAGGAGTATCAAGTCATTTTTGATCTCAAGGAAGTCATCGATCAGCAATTCAAAAACCAGTTGAGTGTAGCAGCTTTGACCCAAACCCTTCAAGTCAAGAATCAACGTGTTCATCACTTGGTCAAAGAAAAAGTTGGCTTGACCGTCAAAAACCTATTGACTCGAAAGCAGGTCATCGAGAGCCAAAAGGACATTGCTTTTTCTGATAAAACGATTCAAACCATTGCCTTTGACTACGGTTACAAAGATCCCAGTTATTTTAACCGCGTATTTAAAAACAAAACTGGGGTATCACCGGGTGAGTTTCGCGACAAATTTGGGCATTCGTTGGAGGACGCTTTTGAACAACAGTTATTTGAACTACTGAAGGAGTTTCATACTTCTCAGCGGCAAACTGCTTTTTATGCCAACAAAATGTTCATGACTGAGAAAACCTTCTCTAAAAAAGTAAAAGCACAATTGAATGTCTCTATTGGCCAACTCATCCGCCACCAAATTATCAAAACCGCCAAAAAACATTTACAAGCAGGGGCAAAAATCAAAGAAGTAGCCTTTATGTTGGGGTTTGAAGAAGCCAACCACTTTTCGGCATTTTTTAAACATTACACCCGACAAACCCCTACCGAATTCCTCACCAAAAAAGTACCATAAATCGGGCATTTCTTGTACCCAAACGCCACCGTCTGATGCGCATCTTTGCATTGTAATTAATTATTCACCTCAACAAATTAGAAAGATGAACATTCAAGAACAGGTTCAAAAAATGGATGCAATGGTAGCAAAGGGAGATATTGTAAATGCAGTAAAAGATTTTTTTGCCGATCAGGCCTCCACCTCTGATTATGGCAATGTAACCACCAACAATCGCCAGCAAATGGTAGAAAAAATGGAAGGTTTTCTGGGCGCCATTGCTCAGGTAAACGGCATTACCCATCACCATTCTATTACTGCAGGTAACGTATCTGCCTCAGAGTTTACTTTTGATTTTGATATGAAAGATGGTAGTAAAATTTACTGGCACGAAATCATTCGCAGAATTTGGAATGACGAGGGTAAAGTAACTCAAGAAGCCTATTTTAACGCCAATTAGTTTTCAGCAAATCAAAAAAAACATCTCACCCAATCTTTAAAACATAAAAAATCAATATGAAATCGTTATCGTTCACAAGTATCATCATCGCTTCTTTGTTGTCTTGTACTATCTTATTTGCTCAAGACAAAAAGGCCAACAACATCGATAACAGCAACATTGCGTTGCAAGGCTATAGTCCAGTTTCTTACTTAGACTTGGGTATTGCCCAAAAAGGAGTGAAACAATTCAAATCCAAGCACCAAAACGTGGTGTACTATTTTACTGATGCCAAACAAAAGACCAAGTTTGACCGCAACCCCAATAAATACTTGCCACAATACGGCGGCTTTTGTGCCTTTGGTGTGTATGCAGGAGCCAAATTTCGTCCTGACCCCAACAAGTTTGTTGTCAAAAACGGAAAGTATTTCCTGTTTCTTTACAACCTGGAGTTAGACGCGCAGCAACTTTGGTTAGCCGAAAAAAGTCATTCAAAATTGGTTAAAAAAGCCAATATAAACTGGCAGAAACTCAAGCAAACGTATAATTAATTGGCTTTACCTATAAATATAGGCCCTCTCGAGATATTTTGAGAAGGCCTTTTTGTTTTAAAATCTAATCAACGATTGATTCAGCAATAGGTAAACCCATACAAGCCAACCAAGACCAAAACATCATTTGGGAAGATTTTGGTGCATTTGCTCCATCATTGTCAATCACGGCAAAAACTGTAAAATCAAAACCTAGTCGAAAAACATCAAAGGCAACATTATACACCTCGTAAAGTATGGTAGCCGCAATGTCTGAATCCTCATCATAATTTTCCACTAATTCCTTTACATGCCAACCAGTACAAATGACTGAGAGTAATACCAAACCAACATCCACCTTGGATTGAACAGACTTTGTTTTATCGGGATTGGTCTTGGCAATCGCTTTTACCGCTCTGGAAACCAAAGGATTCAAAACGCGTAATGCCTGGTCAATCAAACTCAACCATTTTACCACATCATTTTGTATAGGGTTTTTCTCTACTGCTTCGTTTGCAATAAAATTCAATCCACTAGGTAATATTTTCGCAACTAATGACAAACTACTTTTGAGTTTAAATAAAGAGTTTGAATGAGTCACCGCATCAAACATGAGTATAGGCCCCGCCGGAATCCAAATAATACTGGTGGCAATATGCCCCACAATAGAAATGACTTCCAATGTACCTTCAGATAAATCACCCAACCCAATCAGTTTGAAGAAGGACCCAGCATCGTTACTTGGGGTACTCGTCAACAATGTTTGTTCACCCTGCGAAAGCACTGCTTCGTTTGGTTTGGTGGTAGCTAAAGTGGCCGTACACAGCTTGTTGGTAGTGGCATTGTCAGGAAAAGGAGCCTTGCCCTTGGCTATTTTATAAATCAGGGTGGCAGGAATGGCCGCAATCCAACAGAATATGTCCAAAATGGTGATATCATCAATACCAAAGTCTTTCAAAATATCACTCACTACCGGAATATGGATGGGCGTTTCCAGAATTTCCATGAAGCCCTCCATAAGCTCCATGATTAAATCCAGCAAAGCATCTACTATGTTTTCTACGCTCTCGAGCACCGTATCTGCTACCACTGCTACCAATTGTTTAATCAAATCCCCAAAACTCAATTGTTCGGACTGAACAAGTATCTTGAAAAGCTGATCTTTGGCCGTTTCTAAAATGCTATCTTCCTTGGTAATCACTTGCGTCAATGCATCAAAAGCCGAGCTATTGGTTTGGTTATTTTCATTTGCGGGGCTATGATTACCTACTGCGGTTACCTGATTGGAATTATGCTGAAAGTGATGACTTAAAAAATTATGGGAAGCAGATTGATGCTTGGTAGGCGTAGATTGACTATTGGTGGGAGAAGTGGCTATTTTACCCAAGGGATTCATATCGGGAATACCAGCCCACTTATCTATCTTTTGAATCAATGCATTCATTTGAGTATTAAACTCGGTTTTCCATTCTTTTACTTGACTCATCTGCCCCTGAAGCATCAACTTAAACAAGTTTTCCAGCACTTTTTTGGTACGGGTAATGTCTTCCCATTCAAACAAAAATGCCAAGAACTTCAACACGTCCTCAATGGCAGTTTTGATCGCCTTGAAAACCCATTTTACCGCCGAAGCCACCTTTTCTACACAATCCAACACAAAAGCATATACCTTATCGGCAATCGTGACCACAAAATGCCACGCCTCTGAAATGCCATCTTCTACAATATCAATGAGATGGTCTACTCCTGACTCAAGCCAACTAAATAAGTCCCCCGCTTCTACCCAAATGTATTTTGCCGGATTGGGAGGGGCACTTGCCAATGTGGTGGTGGCTTTTGTAGCACTGGCCTGAGGTTTGGTCAACTTATGATAGGCCTTGGCCAGTTGACCATTGGCTGAAGCCGCTGACTTCAAAGCATCACTACTGGGGTTTGAAGTCACCAAATTGGTCGATGAACCATCCGAATTTTTAATTTTCGCATTTGTCAAACTATCCGAAGTATTGAGTTGACTCACTTTTTGCATCGGCTTATCCATCGGATTGATCTCTACCGAGCCTCCTCCCGATTCGGCTACCGTGAGTTTTATCCCTTGTACATCGGTAATGGTTTCTATCAGGGTAATGCTTCCCAAATTATCAGTCTCTATCGGAATAGGGGTAGTCGTAAGCACCGTATACAGATTGTTTATAATAAAACTTCCTCGGGTATTGGCACTGATCAACAACTGCGTCTTGGAAAGGGGCTGATTTTTTTCATCGGTCAGTTGAATCCTCGTCGTATAGGATTGAAAACTTTGGGCTGGAGTAGTAGTTTGAGAAGGAGGCAAAGTTATCTGACCTTTTTTCCACAAGGAAGTATGCACCGACTGACTCATTTTATAGAGCTGGTCGTTTCCTGCGGCAAAAAACACATTTCCCTCATCGCTCAAATTAAGGTAAGGGGAAATCAAGTTTACCCCAGTGAGAATAGGTAAAGGCAAGCTCCAGGCAGTCGCTTGGGCTACCTTATCTTCGGCACAGCTTGAGTAAAACACCTCGTTGGCCCGGTTTAATCCCCACACCACTACTTTATTTCCTTGTTTTTCGGCAAATAGGTGGGTCGTATCTTGCAATAAACCATTGCTGAACAATGCCGTCCCTGTTGCCTCATCTTTCTGATTTTGGCTGGCAAAGTAATACAATTGATCCCCCGCAGTACAATAAAGATCGGTAGAACCGTCACTGTTTCGGGCCGTGGCTATAGATTCGGGTACCACATTTTGAGGCAAATGCAACCGGGCTATAGATGCCGGCCCAGATCCCCATACATTCATCAAAGGCTGATAGGTAAACTGGGCATCGTTGTTCACTTTGCCAATGGTATACAACCCATCAATGTAATCGTTTTGCTGACGCCCCAACGCACTTTGGTAGGTACCTACTTGCAAATCTATCGCAACATCGTGCGCAATCCAAGCTGGCTTTTTGGCATCTATGGTATTGATGTAGTAGCGCGAAACCAATTTGGTGGCACTTGAGGGGTCTCTTACAATGTCTACCAAAATGTATTGTTTTTGGGTAGCTTCACTGATGTAAACCTCGGCAATTTCTATAGTGGAGGGTTTGTTGTTCGCATCAAAAGGAATGGCTTTCCATTGAGGGGCTTTCAGCCAGTCGGTATTTTCGTTAGCGTTATTCAACGACAAATACAAATGGTCATTTGTGCCATCGTTTACCACCATGGCCAAGCCCAGCGAACCATCGCTCACACTTTGGGCGGCAGCAAAGGTTTTACAGGTTGCTTTTTCGCCAAAATCTTTCTTTATCTGCTGAGAACTCAAATCCAGGCGTTGCCAACCAGTAGCGGTGCTTTGAGAACCCTCTTCGGTCACGTAAAATACGCCATCACTCCCCAGGGAAAATAGCAATGAAAGGCTGGTTTTTGTCTGCAATGCCTGAAATTTTTCATCAGGCGACATCACTTCTGACTGTTGGTAATTCTTCATTAATTCTGAAGAATAAGTAATTTTATTCGCCATAGTATGGAATATTTTAAATCTGTTTTTTGGAAAACCTGATTAAATAATCAAAATGGTTAGCTGGGCTGAGTGTAAGTAATGTGGGCAATCAAATCTTGATTGTCAGAGAACTTCACGTCTTTGTAGGTAAAAGTAGACCCTCCCGGAAAAATGAAATTCTCGATCATAGATATTGGGATGCTTTCCAGATAATTATTGGCTAAATTGGCTGCCTGTCTGTTGATGTCTTCTCCCATATCCTTGAGACCCGATATGGCATAAAAATCAAGTTTTTGAGAATGATCTACGGTTTTCGTCGCTCGGGTGGTGGCTATTTTTCCTTCATCATCGATTGAAAGCGTATACGTATCCACAATCGTTTTATCTACCACCGCTCCGCTTGTATCAAAAGGATCAGTCACATCCACAAATACAACCATTTGTTGTCGAATGATAATTGTATCTTCATTAAAGTGTAGTTGCAGGTTATAGGCATTTCTGATCGTCATGCTTCCCTCCCAACCATGGTATCCTGCCTGGTCACTTGCCGTGTTCTCAAAATTCATTACAAGGACTTCGTCTCCCTTGTCCATTTTTTGGATCGTGGGAGTTCCCCAGCCAGCCGTGAGGTTATACGAGTAAGACACTTCAAGTCCTTTCTCTACCTTTACATAGGGTTTAAAACAGTACCTTGAAACAAAGGGCATTAGTTGGGCTTGCAAATAATCTCGGAATGTATTTCGGTTAATTGCCAACACCCCATCTGCATTGCCCAGTTCCGAGGTATCCAACCAGTTCCAACCAAACTCAGTAGGCGTGGGTAACGTGTGGTGGTCAGTAGCACAAAGATAACAAAGGGTCATGGCTTGGGTTTGTTCAATGGTAGGGTTGGGGATTCGTTGGGTGCCATTGAGATAAGGGTTGACCTCCATATCCAGGTTGGTCAAAGTCAACGAGGAAGTGGCCCCAGTAGGCTTTGAATGCTTGACGGCATAATTCAGTATGGGTTGGCCGTTCTTCTTCATTTGGCCAAAATAGGCTCCCAGAAATACCGTTTGCAACGCCGTGGATACCGGAGTACCTTCTGCTACTCCTGAAATCTCGGGTTGGCTTTCCAGAGCCGCATTGTCAAGATCAAAAAACAGCTGCTGAATACTAAAAGCATTGGGTCCCAGGTTTACAATGGCCTTTTTTATATTTGCTGGCAATTGCTTGTTATCTTTTACATCGGCCAGGCTCAAATCTACTTTAGATTTAAACAACCAAGCATCCCCTGCCGGTTGGGTTTTGTTAAGGTAGGTGGTAGCCCTTCTGGTGTAGTTGAGTTCTACGACCTGAAATTCCGAACACATCATCGTGAAACCTACCGAGCGAACATCATCGTTTAAGTTCACAATATCAGGCAATGGCTTAAGACCAGCCGCGGCCGGCCCATACCCCGGAGGAATACCAAGTTTGGCCTTAAATGCATACCAGAAAAACACATCATTGAGGTTTTGAACATCTTGATTTTCTCCAGTGGCCCCATCCGGAATACTAAAGGGATCGCTTCCTTTGGCCTGTTTTACCAATTCATTGTAGTCTATCAATTGAGGGGTGTTGTTTTTATCGACGATGTAGCACATAATTACCTCAGGTTCGGTAAGGTTATGCAAGTACTCCTTCATGTTTGAGTTGATACTTTCCTGAGTAACTGCCACCACAAAATCGTAACCATATTTGGGGGCAGATAAATTTGATTGGACTGCTGTCATAATGGACTTTTAAGTTTAAAAC
>CALDJV010000563.1 GCA_937899305.1 uncultured Cytophagaceae bacterium | reverse complement strand
GTCAAGAAGTTATTTTTAAACAACTACTAAAATCTTTAAATTACTATTCCTAAGTGATATCAACTCTAAATCATCTTAACCATGGAAACAAATGCGCTCAATACTACAGGCACCTCAAATGTCGCTGACTCACCCATAAGCGATGCCCAACCTAAAAAATGGAATTTTTTTGAAAAGCTTGGTTTTCGATTCATCGCTTCATTTTTTATGCTCTTTGTATTTCCTTTTCCCCTTACTCAGATTCCCCAATTTGGAGTAGTACTGCGATACTACAACCAATTGATGGAGTTTATAACCTTACAAACGGGCAAATATGTATGGGGCATTCAGGAAACGTTTAAAAATACGCCCAATGGCAGTGGCGATCGGTTGTACAATTGGGCCAATTACGGAACTATTTTAGTACTTGCCATCGTGATTACCCTTGTCTGGACAGCATTGGACCGTAGACGCCCTGCTTATCGAATATTAAGCAAGTGGTTTGCGTTGTTTGTGACTTACTATTTGGCTGCTTTTATGTTTTCATATGGTTTTGCCAAGGTATTTTATTTGCAATTTGGCTTTCCCAGTTTCGAACGTTTATTCCAAACCTACGGACATTCTTCTCCGATGCGTTTGATGTGGACCTTTATGGGGGCGTCTAAAACATACACTGTTTTTGCTGGCATGAGCGAAGTCATTGCTGGTGGCTTGTTGATTTTTCGTCATACTCGAGTATTAGGAGGTTTGGTCGCCTTTGGGGTCATGTTCAACATATTCTTGATGAATATGAGCTATGACATTCCAGTCAAACTGTTTTCTTTTCAATTGATGGCCATGGGCTTATTCATTGCTTTGATGGACTATCGCCGTTTGCTCAACTTATTTGTGTTGAACAAGGATCGTTTGCCGGCTACAATTCACCAACCCATTTTCATTACCCGTCGCAAGCGATTGATTTTGATTGGGGTACAAACTTTACTGATGGGATACGTGATCTACAGCAATGTAAGCTGGGGAGTGGAGAGTCGTAAAAAATACGGAGATCTGAAACCCAAGCCTGCCTTGTATGGCATTTATAATGTAGATAAGTTTGTGCAAAATGGTCAGGAAGTGCCCCCGTTGGTAACTGATACTACCCGCTGGAACCGTCTTCTGATCAATTATGTGGGGCGAGCCTCTATCATGATGATGGATGACCGTTATCAGCGTTACAGGGTAAAAACAGATACCGTAAAAAAAGAAATGACTTTTAGCACTCGAAAAGATACGGTGAACAAATACATTCTGAAATATGAGCAAATAGGCAAGGACTTGAAATTGAGTGGAGTGTTGAAAAAAGATACCCTAGATATTACCCTGAAGCATTATCCACTGAAAAAATTTAGTTTGATCAATCGGGGGTTCAATTGGGTAAACCCAGTGCCTTACAATAGATACAAAGACAGTTACTAAAATTAACCGTAATGAGTTGATTACAAAGCGTTTGAGTCTCAATGATTTGAACGCTTTTTTTATGGAATGACTCAGGTATTTGTTGGGTGATTACTGTTGTTCAACTTGACTAAAACAACTTAATCGAGGTAATTATTTGGATTATATTGCAATACCTTGTTATATTTTAGGCATAGTACTGTGTATAACAATATAATAAATAAAAATGCCTTACTCTGGTAACTGGACTGCGGTTCAAAAAGTGATCTTTAGATTTGTGAGCAGTTTTTTGATGCTCTTTATACTTCCCTTCCCATTTGGCTTCATCCCACCATTTTCGCTATTGTTTAACTATTACGAACAGTTGATTCATTTTTTGACTCAACAAGTAGGGCGCCATATTTTAGGCATCAACCAACCCCTCGAAAAAGTAGTGACTGGAAGTGGTGATCAATTGTACAACTGGACCAACGCGCTCACTCTGCTCTTGTTAGCGTTGGTCATTGCCCTGGTTTGGACGATTTTAGATCGCAAACGCCCCGCTTATCGGATATTGTTTAAGTGGTTTTTGCTATTGGTTAGTTACTACCTCATGATGAAAATGCTGTCTTATGGCTTAAGCAAAGTTTTTTATCTCCAGTTCCGGCCGCTCAGCCTTGAGCAACTTTTTCAGAACTACGGATATTCTCCTCCTATGCGCCTGATGTGGACTTTTATGGAGTCTTCCCAGACTTACACCGTATTTGCAGGACTTGCTGAAGTGTTGGCAGCTGGGTTACTTATTTTTAGGCAAACCAGGCTTTTAGGAGGCTTGGTTACTTTTGGGGTCATGTTCAATGTATTTTTAATGAATATGAGCTATGATATCCCAGTAAAACTGTCTTCGGGATTGTATATGCTTATGGGGCTACTGCTCGTGGTGGTAGATTATCGTCGTTTGTTGGTGGTGTTTGCTCAATACAAAGGCGAACTACCTGAAACCATCTACCAACCCATTTTTCAAGGGCGAAGAAGCCGAATACTACTCATTACTTTTCAAACGTTGTTGATCGCATTACTCACTACCATTCAGGTTTGGAGCGGCATCAATGGTCGGCAACGAGTGATTCATCGAGCCAAGCCAGCCCTTTATGGAGTTTATAACGTCACCAAATTTGTTAAAAATGGCAAAGAGGTGCCACCATTGCTCACCGATACTACCCGCTGGAAACGTTTGCTCATTGACTACTCCAAATGGGTATCGGTAATGGGGATGGATGACCGTTATCAGCGTTATTTGGTGAAGACTGACACGGTAAAAAAACAAATCGTTTTTAGCACCCGAAAAGACACGGTGAATAAATACACGATGAGATATGAAAGAATGGGCAAAGATTTGAAATTAAGTGGTGTACTAAAAAAAGACACCCTGAACATTACCTTGCAACATTATCCACTAAAGCATTTTGATCTGATCCAGCGAGGTTTTCATTGGGTAAATGAGGAACCTTATAATGGGTACAATACGTTGAAATGACCAAATGTATCTGGTAATATAGCCAATGAACATGGGTCAACAACTCTAGATTGTACTTCTCTTTCTTCAATTTCTATGAGTTGGCCGATGTTCTATTTCCCTTAACAATCTTTAACATCCTCTCTAACATTTTTTAACGCGACAAATTCTCCCAACCACAGTGGCTTACGGTAATTTTGAGTCATTATCAAACTACCGAGAAGCCCATGACGCATCTACTGAACAAAAAGCTGGGTAATTTTGCCTGGCTCAACAACTTTTTGGGAGTAATCATGTTCCTGATTGCTCTGATTGTATACACCCTTACCGTAGAGCCTACCGCCAGTTTTTGGGACTGCGGCGAGTTCATTGCTTGTGCTTACAAGCTTCAGGCTCCTCATCCTCCTGGTACCCCATTCTTTTTGTTGGTAGGCCGTTTGTTTTCCTTGTTAGCCGGCAACGACGTCACTCAAGTAGCCTATTGGGTCAATATGATGTCGGTAGTTTGTAGTGCTGCTACCATTATGTTGTTGTTTTGGAGCATTACCTTGTTGGGCTTGAAGTTATTGCGTACTACCAAACATGACATTTCGCGAGCGCAATCATTCACATTATTGGGTTCCGCAGCGGTAGGTGCTCTGGCCTACACCTTCTCCGATTCGTTTTGGTTTTCGGCAGTAGAGGCCGAAGTATACGCCATGTCAGCCCTGTTTACCTCATTTGTGTTTTGGGCAATGCTGCGTTGGGATGCCGTAGAAAATCCTCGTTTTGCCAACCAATGGTTGTTATTAATTGCTTATGTGATTGGGCTTTCTTTGGGAGTACATATCCTTAATTTGGTAACCATCCCAGCGCTGGGTTTGGTATACTATTTCAAGCATCGTAGCCAAGCCAGCTTTTGGGGGATTGTCAAAGTATTGGCAGCCAGTGGAGGGGTGATTTTGTTGCTGTTGGTTGGGGTCATTGCTTGGTTACCTGCTTTGGTTTTCCAAGTAGAGCTACTCTTGGTCAACAATTTTGGCCTGCCTTTCAACAGTGGTTTTGGAGTGGTGTTATTGGGCATTATTGGGGGACTTTCTTATGGAATTTATTACAGCATTCAAAAACAACGCCCTCAACTCAATACTTTTTTAATGGCTTTTACCTTGCTTTTGCTGGGATACGGCTCTTATGGATTGATTGTGGTACGGGCCCAATACGATACGCCCATCAATATGAATAAACCTGATGAGGTAACTAAATTTATGAGCTATGTAAACCGGGAACAATACGGGGATGTTCCTTTGCTGCGAGGACCGCATTACGAATCTAAATTGTTGGATAGCAAGCCGACCAAGTGGATATACCGTCGGGTAGGCAAACGTTATAAAAGAGTAGATTATTCCCCTCAGTATACCTACGATAAATACATGCTCTTTCCTCGTTTGTACAGTTCCCGCGACAATCACCCTGATTTGTATCGTCAGTTGCTGGGCAAACGCAAAGGGCAAAATCCTACTTTGGGCGATAATTTTAGCTTTTTTTGGAACCATCAATTGGGTCATATGTATTGGCGTTATTTTCTATGGAATTTTGTAGGACGTCAAAGCGATGTACAAGATGCTGGAGTGATGCTACCCCATCAGCTAAAATCAAGTTTACCCGAGGCAATGCGACGTAATCGGGCCAACAATCAGTTTTTTATGTTGCCCTTGCTATTGGGTTTGATTGGAGTATTTTTTCAGTATCGGAGCAGTAAACCTGTATTTTGGATCAATACCATGTTTTTTGTGATGACAGGTATGGCCCTGGTGTTGTATTTCAATGCCCCCCCAGTAGAGCCCCGAGAACGGGATTACATCTATGTAGGTTCTTTTTATGCTTTTGCCATTTGGATGGCCTTTGGTACCATGGCTTTGGCCAATTGGGGAAAATATTTATTCAAGCGTCATAAACTAGCGACTGCTTTTGCCACCACTTTGGGGTTGAGTATTGCGTTGTTGATGGCCCTGGAAGGATGGAATGACCATGATCGATCTGGACAAGTATTTTCGGTAAATTCTGCTAAAAACATGCTGGAAAACTGTGCGCCTGATTCCATTTTACTGGTCAGTGGCGACAACGAGACCTACCCCTTATGGTATGCCCAAGAAGTAGAGGGGTTCAGAACCGATGTACGGGTATGCAACCTTCAACTCATGACCGGGGCTTGGTATATGGAGCAACTGCGCCGCAAACAATACAAATCGGCTCCGTTGCCATTGGGCTTAGATCAATCACACTATGCTCGAGGGACCAACAGTTATTTGCCATTCATTCCAGCCACTCAAAACCCCAATTTTTCTAAAAAAGTAGCAAAGCAACTGGTACAACAGGGAATGAACCTCAAGCAGTATTTTCAATTGTTGAAAAAGCAGGATCCCCGGTTGAAATATCAGAATGGAGAGCGAAACTTGAACATGTTACCTACCCAAAGGTTGGTCTTGCCCCTTGACAAAGCAGCCATCCTGAAAAAAGGCATTGTACCTCAAGACAAAATACATTTGCTCCAGGGTTATATGACTTGGCAGATTCCTCAAAAACACTTGTATAAAGATGACCTGGCCATTCTTGATTTGTTGGCCCACAACGATTGGAAGCGTCCCATTTATTTTTCTCCCCGTTTGGGTAACAACGATTATTTGGGTTTGCAAGAATACTTACAGTTAGAAGGAGGTGTTATGCGGGTGTTGCCAGTAAAAGTGGCTGGGGCCCGAAATGGCTATGTCAATTCAGCATTGACCTACGAAAACCTGATGAAAAAATCGGATTGGACGGGGTTGGATGATCCAAATGTATATTACAGTGAAATTCACCGCCGGATGATTTCATCTAGTCGAGAGTCGTTTTATCGCTTGGCTGTACAACTTTACAATGAACAACAATACAAAAAGGCCAAGGAAGTTATTTTGTTTTGTCTGGACAAAATACCCGATGAAGTGGTACCTTTTGGGTATTATGTGGTGCCTATGCTCGATATTTTGTGGGAAGTGGGCGCACCCAAACGGGCTACCAAGGTTGGAGAAATGCTGGCCAAACGAGCCAATGAATATTTGAGTTACTTGACCAAGTATGAGGCTAAAAACCGACGTAGTATTTCTATTTACTATGCAATGCTGAGTCAAATTGCTCAGATGTTTACAAAGCACAAATTACCTCAGGCTAAAAAATACCAAGCAATGGTCGCTCGTCATTACCATTTGCTGCAATAGCTTTTTTGATACGTAGTAGTTAACTTCTTTTGGTCAAACGACATAAAGCTTGTACCAAAGGAAGTTTTTTTATGCCCTAAAAACTATTTTTATTAGATAAAATTTTATTTTTAGCCAGACAAATGAAGTCAATAAGTATCAATAACAATCAAACACCGCAAAATGACAAGTAGCTGACATTTAGCTGAACGTATAATGTATATTTTGCAATCAATACCATCACAAAACACCAATATTGTCATCTCTATTCAATAGCAGGCTTACTTGATGATGTCAAAGCGTTCTCAGGCGAGTTTGAATTCTTTTATCTGTAAATAATAACAATTTACATAGATTTTGTTATATTCTAAATTAGACAAGGGTTTGGTATAATCCATGTCGTATAAAGCAATATCAATACAACGACTCATAATCTATTATAAATTACAATTTGTCAAACCTGTTATAAAATGGAACGATTTAAAAAATTCATGGATCAGATCGGATTTCTGGAACTAGAATTTCTCGAAATACTGGTTTTATTGATTCCACTCATCCTTGTTTATATGTTCATTCGGGACATCTTGAATAAACGCCAAACCATCAAACATAACTTTCCGGTTGTAGGACGTTTGCGTTATTTTTTAGAGTCTATTGGTCCCGAGCTTCGGCAGTACATCGTAGCAAGCAACCGCGAAGAACTCCCTTTCAACCGAAGTCAGCGATCGTGGGTATATGCTTCGGCCAAAAAACAAAACAACTACGAAGGCTTTGGAACCGATAAAGATATTTATGCTCCTGGGCATGTATTTATTAACCCGGCTTTGTTTGCCTACAAACCGTCCGAAGGCCATATCAGTCTGACAGATCCCACCTTTTTGCCTTGTGCTAAAGTCATGGGAGCATACAATAAACGCAAACGCCCTTATCGTCCTTATTCTTTGGGTAATATCTCCGCCATGAGTTTTGGTTCGCTTTCGCGTAATGCCGTATCGGCGCTCAATCAAGGAGCCAAAACCAGTGGATGTTATCATAATACTGGAGAAGGAAGCTTGTCACCTTACCATAGCCATGGGGCCGATGTGATGTTTCATTTTGGTACCGGGTATTTTGGAGTGCGTGACAAAGATGGTAACTTCTCAATGGATAAGTTGGTAGAACTCACCGAGAAAAACCCGTTCATTAGAGCGGTAGAGATCAAAGTCTCGCAAGGGGCCAAACCAGGAAAGGGAGGGATCTTACCTGCTTCTAAAATTACCAAAGAAATTGCCGAGATACGGGGCATTCCTATGGGGAAAGATGTGCTTTCTCCTGCCTCACATTCTGCTTTTTCTAATGTTCCAGAGTTGTTGGGTTTCATCGAAAATATTGCCGATAACACTGGACTACCAGTAGGGTTCAAGGCAGCGGTGGGGCGTTTGGAAATGTGGGAAGAATTGGCCGACTTGATGGTAAAAAGAGATACTGGACCTGACTTCATCACGATTGATGGGGGAGAGGGTGGTACCGGAGCGGCTCCTCATTCATTTGCCGATCATGTATCGTTGCCGTTTGCTTTTGCATTTACCAGCGTATATAAAATATTTTTGGATAGAGGATTGACCGATAGAATTGTATTTGTAGCTTCAGGGCGTTTGGGTTTTCCTGCCAAAGCGTTGATGGCTATGGCCATGGGGGCCGACCTCATTCAAATGGCACGGGAACCGATGATGGCTATTGGCTGTATTCAAGCGCAGATTTGCCACACCAATAAGTGCCCAGCGGGAGTGGCTACTCAAAACAAATGGCTTGCTTCGGGCCTTGATCCTACCAATAAGGCGGTACGTTTTCATAACTATATCACTGCTTTTCGCAAAGAAGTATTACAGATTGCCCACGCTTGTGGTTATGAGCACCCCTGCCAGATTACAATGCATGATGTAGAAGTAGGAATGGGCTCTAGTCGCTCTACGCAAACCTTGGCCGATAATTATGGGTATGACAAAGCCCTGGTAGATTTCCAAGGAATGAATCACTTGCATGAATGCATGCACTTGGGAGGCTTAGGAAAAGACATCTCGAGTGACCAAGCACTGGCCAAAGCAAAGTCTTAAAATCAGTACTTGTATTTTAAATATTAGCCCTGATAGATTTTTGAAATCTGTCAGGGCTATATAATTATTTAAGCAGTCACGCCCACTACCGCCTCAATGGCCTGACGCAGGTCTTCTACCAAATCTTCTTTATCTTCGATGCCTACACTCAAGCGAATCAAAGTATCTTTCAGACCACGAGCTTCACGTTCTTCTTTGGGAATACTAGCATGGGTCATAGAGGCTGGGTGAGTACAAAGTGATTCTACTCCGCCCAAAGATTCACCCAAAGCAAATACTTTTAACCTTTCCATTACCTGCTTGGCCTCGTCCATGTTATCCCCCTTGAGGGTAAAAGAAACCATCCCCCCAAATCCACTCATTTGCTTCTTGGCAATGTCGTGGCCTTTGTGCTCAGGTAGCCCAATCCAGTACACATTGTCTACTTTTTCGTGGCCACTTAAAAACTCGGCCACCGCCCGTCCATTTACTTCATGACGATCCATACGAATGTGCAGGGTTTTGATTCCACGCAACATCAAAAAGCAATCGTTAGGACTGGGAACTGCTCCACAAGAGTTTTGAATAAAAGCGAGTCTTTCGTGCAACTCGTCCGAGTTGACAATCAAAGCCCCCATGATCACATCAGAGTGTCCACCTAAATATTTGGTAGCCGAATGCATAATGATGTCTGCCCCCAAATCTAGTGGATTTTGCAGGTAAGGAGTTGCAAAAGTATTATCAACACACAACAACAGTTGGTGGTTTTGAGTGATCTGGGCTACTGCGGCAATGTCTATGATATTGAGCAATGGATTGGTAGGCGTTTCTACCCAAACCAGCTTGGTATTTTCATTGATGAGGGGTTCAATGTTGGCAGGGTTGCTCATGTCCACAAAGTGTGTTTTGATACCTAACGGTTCATACACTTTAGTCAACAAACGATAAGTACCCCCATACATATCGTCACAAGCAATGATCTCATCACCTGGCTTGAACAATTTCATTACCGAATCGGTAGCCGACATACCCGAAGCAAAGCAAAGTCCGTGTTTGCCGTTTTCTAACGCAGCCAGATTAGCCTCCAAGGGAGTACGCGTGGGATTTTTGGTGCGTGAGTACTCATATCCTTCGCGAGGTTTGCCCAAGCCCTCTTGTACATAGGTAGAAGTTTGAAAAATAGGAGTCATGATGGCGCCAGTGACTGGTTCTGGCTCTACCCCTGCATGAATGGCTTTAGTTCCAAATTTCATAAGCGTGTGTTTTTTGAACAGTATTGGGTACAATCAAGGTCACTTTGGTATAGAGACTAACCCAAAATAATGTATAGTTAAGTAACACGTTCGCAATCACAGACTATAGGTTCAGATCTGATGGGTTTTCAAAAACCTATCAGGTCTAAACACCTCATTTGGTTTGTAATCTGAACCAGTGCGTGGAACTTACTAACTATTCAATGACAAATGACCTTAAACCTACCTCCCAATACTTGATTTCTAAATTATTGGCAAGTTAAAAGTAAAAACTGAAAAGCAACAAGATTAGTTTGGGATTGATTATATTAGTGAGAACAATATGATCGAATCGTCTTCTACATTTACCTACAATAAATTTATTAAAATGTACACCACTATTCAAAACGAATTGACCAAAATAGAAGAAGCACAAGATATTGAAATCTTATATGCTTGTGAATCAGGTAGCCGGGCTTGGGGGTTTCCTTCGCCTGATAGTGATTATGACGTACGGTTTATTTACCGTCATCCTCGTGAAAAATACCTATCTATTCATCCGCCTGAAGATAATATCAACTTGTTCATTACCAAGGATTTGGACTTTAATGGTTGGGAAGTCCGCAAGGCACTCCATTTATTTGGAAAATCGAACGTATCGCTTTACGAATGGATGCAATCGGATACCATATATCAGCAAAAGACTGATTTTTTGACCCTACTACAAGGGTTGGCCCCTCAATATTTTTCTCCTCGAGCAGCAATTCATCATTATTTGGGCATTGCTCGCAATACTTACGAAGGTGCTTTACAAGAGCCTGAAGTAAAGATTAAGAAATATTTTTATGCCTTGCGTACCATTCTATCAGCTTGTTGGATTGCTCAACATCAAGAGATTCCACCTTTGCGATTTCAAAAACTATTGCCTTTGATCGGTGATCCAAAACTATTGGCCATTATAGAAGATTTGCTGAGCCAAAAGACGCAAGCCATGGAAGGAGAAACCATCGCTCCTGAACCTTATGTGGATCAATTCATTGAGGAGGAGATTGCAAAGTGTGAAAAAGCAGCTCAACAATTTGACAAAAAACGCCCTGATTGGGAGCCTTTGAACGCCCTGTTTAGAGAAACGCTAGGGTATGGGCTGGCGGTTTAGTAAAACTACATAAATAACCTAGCTCCTTCCGCAAGGTCAGGATTTTCAACATTTGACTCATCGCTGGCCGCTATACTTCTTCAAAAACTTGTCCTGTAAGGAACTTCAGGAGCTCCTTTGGT
>CALDJV010000562.1 GCA_937899305.1 uncultured Cytophagaceae bacterium | reverse complement strand
TAAGGGCGTTTTGTTTAATTCTGTTTAAAAATTTACGGCTATCAAAAGGATAAATTTCATTTTGGATAAAATAGAATCTTTTTCTGCAAAAGGTACCTCCCCAGAAAGAGCAACGGGTAAACTAGAAGGCTTGATGGATGATTTCATCATCACCAATGGGGTACAGGTAGTGGCCATTAGTCACCAGGTTACCCCAGTAAACTCTGATGGAAAAGAGCAATATGTGGCCACTGCTATGTTGGTTTATAAAGATGATATCACCTAACGGTAGATAAATATATGATGCTATTCGTTCAGATTTCGCATCGCTCCAAAAATCTTTTGCATATCTTTTTCGGCTTCTAGTTGGGCCTCGTCTCCCCACCAATCCGACGCATCATCGTTGTCATCGTCTTCTGGATTATCACTGTTAGATGTGTTATAAACAATATTCACTGAGCGTTTTCCAAAGTAAATCGATAATTTGCATAAACCAGAGCCATCGTGGTGCTCTTCAATTGCCAAATTGTATATCTTACTAATGTCTACAATCATTGTAGAGGTAAATGCCCCTCTTCGATTTACACCAATTCTAAGCCATCTACCGTCAATAATTCTTAATTCTCTAATATGTTTGCGCAATTCTTCCATAAGTCTGAGGCAATTTGGGTTTGTTTACAATGATATTAAAAAAAGCGCATAATTTGAATCATTTGAGTCTCTCTTATCCAATTGCTTAGGTAATTCTGGCTCCAATCAGTAAAATATCGTCGCGTTGCTCGGTTCCCTCCATATGTTTGTCCAGGTATGTTTCCAACATTTTTTTTTGCTCTCCCAAGGGTTTGTCAGCACAGGCCACCAATTTATCTTTTAATCTTTTGACACTAATGGGGCGACGCTGTTCATTGTTTTGGTCAGCAAAGCCATCAGAACCAAGATAAAACAGACTACCTTTAGCAAGTGTAATGTCATGAACTGTAAAGTTGAATACTTCACTTCGAGGCCGTCCACCAATAGACACCCGATCCCCTCTGATTTCTTCCAACTCCTTGTTCCCTTGTTTTATATAGTATATTGGACGTTTCGCGCCGGAAAATTGTATATTTTTACTTTCACCTTCTTCGGCCTCTTCTATCCTCATCACCGCCACATCCATTCCATTGGCATACCCCAGTTCTTTTTGTCTAAGCAAAACCCTGATTTCCTCCTGGGCTTTGTCCAAAATTTCACCTGTATTGGTTAACTTCCAAACTCGGATGATTTTGTCAAATAAAGTATTGCATACTACCGACATAAAAGCTCCTGGAATACCATGGCCAGTACAATCAGCCGCAATCACAAAAGTTTGATTTCCCAGTTTATTCAACCAATAAAAGTCCCCTGAAACCACATCTTTGGGACGATAAATCACAAAATAGTCTTTCAACAAATTGTTCAACTTGGCTTCATAAGGCCAAATTGCATTTTGAATCAATTGAGCCGCTTTCAGGCTTTGACTTACTTTGAGGTTTGAACGCGTTAGTTCTCGGTTTTGCCCCTCTACAAACTCCTGTTGTGCCTTGATTTCCTCTTGTTGCTGATACAACTCTTCGTTTTGAGTCAGAATTTCTTGCTGTTGTTTATTCAGCAGTACATTTTTCTTTTTACGTTCTCGATTGCTACGAAGTAGCACTACTGCCAACAATAACATCAAAACCAATCCTCCTCCTATTGCAAGGTTAATCAAGTTTTGCCGCTGAATGGTTGCTTTATTCAAAGCCTTTTCTTTGGTGAGCAACTCCACCTCTTTTTGTTTTTTACCTACATCATATGAGGCTTGCATCTTCGCAATTTTATTACGTAACTGCCGCAAATAGAGCGTGTCGGTCGCAGTCAAGGTAGAATCTTTATATAAATAAGCGTTTTTATAGTCCTTCAAAGCTCCATAGGTTCTGGCCAAACCCGCATAAGCTCTTCTCAAAGGCCGATACATAATTTTGAGTTGATGGTTATCAAAACGATCCATTTTACTATCAACAGCACTACTATCGAAATATGATTTGGCTAACAAGTATTTTTTTGTTCATAATAAATTTCACCAAAACTTGAGTACACATAAGCCAGACTCATTCTCTCCCCACTTTTGATGCTCAGTTTCTTGTCTATTTCCAAGTATTTCAGCGCTTTGTCGTACTCTTTATTTATTTGATACAACTGCGAAAAATTACCACTCAAAATCCCTATCCAAGCCGAATCTTTTTTGGCGACTGAAATCTTCATGGCCGCCATCAACTCTTGCTCTGCGCTTTTATAGTTTTTAGTGCCAATATCTAGCATTGCCAGTGCGGTGCGCGCATTGATAATATCGCGATGGAATATAGAATCCATGTCAGCAATACGTAAAAAATTCTGGAACCCTTCTTTCTTTTTACTAGAAGGTATCTCACTATTGTATTGCAGGATGGCCACTTGGTAAAGGGCTTGGGCCGACTTGGCTTTTTGATTGAGAGATTTGAACAAATCATGCGCTTTGAAATACATCTCAATGGCTCTTTCATCCTGAATCCTTCCCCGAATATAGGCCGATTCAAAACAAACTTCAGCAGTAAGCGCTCGAAGCTTTTGTTTTTCAGCCAATGCTATAGCTTGGTCTAAATATTCAAGTGCTTGCTGATGTTGACCCATTTGATCATGTAAATGGCCATAAAAAGCCTTCTCCATCACTTTAAAAAATGCGGTACCTTGCTTACGAAACAATTTGACACATTGATCTGCCTCCACAAAAATCTCACTTGAATCCAGCTTGGCGACTTCCCTGGCCAACGCTCTTATCGATTCATAGGTATGACTTTTTTGTTCTCTCAGTTTATCTTTTCGTTTTTCGATTGATTTTTTGACAGATGGTTTATCATTTTGGCTCCAAGCACCAAAACTAAGCACCATAGATGCTAACCAAAAACTCAGTATTCTCTTCATAGGTGAATTTATTTTCGTCCTTGCTTTGCTGGTAATGATTTAAGAGAAATCCAGCTTGTGTTAGTGGTAGGTTGAATTGGTATGAATGTAACTTCCAGCAAATACTATACTTATTAAAACTATGCGTTCAAAATAACATTCCAAGCTATTACTTATCAATCACATTGTATATAAGTAGTTCTACTCTATTGTATAAACCACCATTGCTCTTTTATACAAAACTTATGGAATAATCATCAGCATATCATTTTTTTTTTTAGAATTGTATCCATTTAAATCTCATTAAAATATATGAAATTGCTACTAAAAAAGACTTTAAATCTTCATTACTTTCATTTTGTCTATATTATCTTTTTATCATCTACGGTTTTTGCCCAAAACCCCTTATTAGAAGATGGAAAAATTCGTTTTAGGCTTAATGAAGATGGTTCGCACTACGTAAGACTTACCTTTTTGAACCAAGTATGGGTGCGATACAACCAAAACAACCCAGGCTCTACTGTCAATGGAGAAGTTGAAAACAACGCATTTGACATTGGTTTACGCCGTACCCGTATTCAACTATTTGGACAAGTCTCCGATCAAGTGTTTTTTTATATGCAATTTGGTCAAAACAATTTTGGTTACAATGCTACGCGCAAATTTGGGGCATTTTTTCACGATGCATTGGTAGAATACCACGTCAACCGCGCATTTCAAGTAGGTACTGGGCTTACTGCCTACACTGGTTTTGCCCGTCATGCATCACCCAGTATTGGTTCTTTATTGGCCTTGGATGCACCTCTCTTCTTGCAAACCACCAACGACCAAAGCGATCAATTCATTCGTAAACTAAGTGTTTACGCCAAAGGGCAAACTGGTAAATTAGATTATCGAGTAGCCCTTACCAAACCTTTGCTGATCCAGAATCCGGCTACCTTGGGAACCAACGCTACCTTTAGTACCAGCCCTCCTAGTGTACAAAGTCAAGCTTATGTCAAGTATCAGTTTTTAGAGCATGAATCTAACCGTACTCCTTATCACACCGGAAGTTATCTTGGCAAAAAGAAAGTATTCAATATTGGCGCCGGTATTACCTACCAACCCAACGCGATGTGGCACCAGGAAACGGGCAATGCTGACACCATCCGTACCGATATGGTTTTGTGGGCAATTGATGCCTTTTTTGATCATCCTTTAAGCGACAAAGGAAATGCCATTACCGCTTATGGTGGTTTTTTCAGTACCCAGTTAGGCCCCAATTACTTCCGAAATGTAGGAGTCATGAACCCGGCCACTGGAGTAAACACCAACGGAACTCTGGGAGGTGCAGGGAATGGTTTTCCAATGGTGGGCACTGGTACTACAGTCTATGCTCAGGTGGGCTATCTGACTGGTAAAAACACACTTGGCAAATATGGTACATTGCAGCCTTTTGGACTAATACAGTATTCTAACTACGAAGTTTTAAAAGATCCAATGGTGATGTGGGCGTTAGGGACTAATTGGCTCATTGATGGACACCGTTCCAAATTATCACTTGGATACCAAAACAGACCGGTTTTTCAAGCCAATAATGTAGGTGAATTCATCAATACCGAAAGTAAAGGTATGTTTGTATTACAATATCAGATTAACCTATAACGCACGGTTAAAAACTGTTTGTAAAATAGCCTACACAGTTTTCGTTGGTCCTTTCAAAAATTCAGGGCTTTCGGTTTTGTCGTAGGCACTTTGCGATTGTTTTTCAACCCTGGCAACTTTCAAGTTTTAAGTAATAGCATAGCGAACACAACATTTTACGACTTAAATGCCGTTTAAAAGCTAAAAACAAACACTTCATGAGAAAAACTTACCAAATTGTATTGGTGTTGCTTTTGTTGAGTAGCTTAGGAGCCTTGTCTCCATTGTTTGCCCAAAAATGGCACAATCCAGACAAACTCCATTTGATATATAGTGGAACAATCATCGAGAAGGGCCTTAGAGTGCCTCTGAAGATTGGTTTTTATCACCAAGATAATGAAGGTCAAGTGGCAGGTGAAGTATCAGTACCTGGTGAGATCGTTCGATTTACTGGTGCATATAACCCCACCACCAAAGACATTAGCTTTGATGGATATGATCTAATGGGTGACCAAAAACACCCACGTTATGGCTATTTTTTTGGCAAAAAGATCGGAGGCAAAATTCAAGGACGTTTTTCACGTTATCGTGATACCAATCCTCCTTCTCTGTTTGTGGTAAAACTCGCTAAAACCTATAAAAAGTAATTAATAAACCTATTCAAATACAATTATGAAACAATTTTCCAAAATTCTATTGTTAACCCTCTTTTTGGGTAGTTTTATGATTTCATCGTCATCTTTTGCTCAGGTAAACTGGAAAAAACCGCTCCATTTTTTATACAAAGGCACCATGAAAGGCTATGGCAAGACTTTGTACGTCACGATGGGGTTTTACTGGGACGATAACGATGGTCACGTATCAGGCGAATATTATTATGGCAATGGCAAAAGCGGAACCATTGGTTTTACAGGATACTATAATTCACATAATAAAAACCTAACAGTAGATGAATATTCCCTGAAAAATGGTAAAAAAGTGTATACTGAAAATACGTTCGAGGGCAAAAGCAAAGGAGGTTGGTATAAAGGCGATTTTATGATGGAAAGAAAGAAAAAAGCCTACAGCTTTGCCTTGAAATTGGTCAAAGTATATAAACGCTAGATCTAGGTCATATTTTGCATAAGCCTGGATAGGCATTCAGGCTTATTGCCAACAAAAATAATTCATTGCTATTATTTTGAGCAAAAATTCGTAACTTAGGCTCAAAATAACCCATGCAAAAGCACTCCGAACAAGGTAAACTCTTTTTGGATCAGGAATCTACTCGACAAACTAAAATTGGGCAGGCCACGGTAGACTATCATCAAGCTTCTACCATTCTTACTCCAGGCAAAGGTTTTTTATCCAGTTATGACTACAGTCTCAACCCCTATTCTGGATGTTCGTTTGGTTGTAATTATTGTTATGCAGCTTTTTTTGCTTTCTCCAAGGCCAGCAAAGACAATTGGGGCCACTGGGTCAAAGTAAAAGACAATGCCCTTAAGCTACTGGTCAAACGCCGAAAAAAGCCGTTGATTGACAAAACCATTTATTTAAGTAGTGTCACTGATCCCTACCAACCCATCGAGCGTTCGTTACAATTGACTCGTCAAGTATTACAAGAGTTGCTCGACTACCATAAAGTAAAACTAGTCGTACAAACTCGTAGCCCCTTGGTTACTCGAGACATAGACATCCTCCAGAAGTTTGAAACTGTCCAGGTAAATATGACCATCACCACCGATGATGAAAAAGTCCGCAAAGCTTTCGAACCCTGGTGTCCTTCAAACGCCAATCGCCTGGAGGCGATTACCAGTCTACATCAGTCAGGCATCGAGAGTTGCATTACCATGACTCCTTTATTGCCAGTAAATGATGCTTCTCAATTTGCCAAAATACTCAAGGCCACTGGTGTTCAGAAATTCATTGTGCAAAACTTTCATCTTGAAAAAGGCAAGTTTGTGGCCAATACCAGAGCCGATGCGCTCAAAATGGTAGAGCAAATGCAATGGACCCCACAACGTTATGCCGAAACAGTAGCCATATTTAGGGCGCATTTACCCACCCTTACTGAGGGCAAGGATGGGTTTTCGGCAGACAAAATTACCTAGTAACGCTTTCAAAATAAATGTCGAGGTTTTAGTAAAATCACCCAAAGCTAAACCTCAGAGTTCCTTACAGGACAAGTTTTGCACTCGTAGCAGCGTCCCACAGGCTCGCCCAACATTCACTGGATGTTGTCGTGGGCAAAACCGATGGCTACAGCTTTGCCTTTTGGTTTAAACTAACAGAAGCTCTGCCAACGGCTAAAAAGCAACGAAGTGTAGCGAAGGGGAATCAAACTAAATCGGACAGTTATTGCGAACGCGTTACTTAATATCAGTCCGTAACAATGACCTCTCTAGCTCGCAATTGGTCAAAAAGTTGGTGGTATGGGTCATATGATGCATCGTCTTTATTGAGTTTGTTATGGTGAATATACAAAATCTTAAGATGAGGCAACTGAGCAATGCGTTGATCATAAGACTCTAGATGGTTGTGAGCCAAATTGATATCTTCTAATTTTTTCATCTCAATTATTTCTTGAGGAAATACCAAAAGCTCGTTGTTATTGGCATGAAACACCGTCAGGTTTTGCAGCTTCGCCAAGGATTTGGGAATACCCAGCAACGCATTGTGATGCATGTATAATTTTTTTAATGTGGTGATGTTGCCGAGTTCACTGGGCAAAGTATTGATTTTATTGAAGGACAAATACAGGGTTTGAAGTCTGCGGAACTTGGCAATTTGAGGCGATATCTTTTTAACCTGATTGTGTCCCTGGTCCAGGGTTTGTAAACGCTTTAGACGATAAAAAGCTTTGGGCAAATCGGCTAATTTATTTTTGTAAAGAACCAACTCTCGCATTCTCCGCAACCTTTTCAATTCAGGATTAAGCGTTGTTAGTTGGTTTTTTGATAAATTCAACCTTCTCAATCTTCTTAGCTTGCATATATCATCCGGGAGCTCAGTTAACTTGTTGTCTACTAACCGTAACTCTCGTAATCTTCTAAGTTTTCGCAATTTAATATTATCCAACTGATGGAGTTGATTAAAACTAACTGACAATTTTCGCATTCTTCTGAGTTTTGCCAATGCAGGGGGAAGTTTCTCAAACCTGTTTTTATCAAGAATAAGTATTCGAAGTCGTTTCAATTTTTTAATTGATGGAGGCAACTCAGTAAGCAAAGAATTACTCAAATTTAACTCCTTGATATACTTACACCGCTCAAAAGTAAGGGTAATTGGCTTGCTTCCCTTGTCTGAATCGTTCCACAGTTCTGACATTTTTTTGGACAAATCTTTCAACTCTTGTTGAATTTTTTCTTTGTTGCCTCCCCCACTTTTTAATTCACGTAATTTGCTCCTGTATTTTGCCTTGATGTTCTTGAGTAATGCGGCCTTTTTGCCCAAAACAACATTGGATTCAAGTTTCAAAAAATACAGTTTTTTCAGTTGATTGAGCTTTTTGGGTATCAGTGAAATTTGGTTTTCTGACAAGTCTATTTTTCGCAGATTTTTAAAACGATAGATCCAATCAGGAATCTCAGTTAGATTTTCAGCGCTCAAGTCCAAATGAATGACTTTTGCTGGTGTGGTAGTATTTTGGGCTTCTTCAGCCCTCCACCAACGCTTCTTTTTAGCATCTTGGGCCATCAGATGCATTTGGCCCAAGCAAACAATCAACAAAATACAAAGGCAGGTTTTACTGAATTTGATCATAAAAACTATTTTTAAAGATTGTTGTGATTAATTAAAGTCTCTCCTGACGCCATAATTACCCCAAAACAATGTCCTCCATTTCTATGATTTCTTTGAGAATGATGGAAAAAGATAACTTATGCTGGTGAAATCAGGAGGTATTTGCGGGCAAAATACCAAAAACAACTAAAAACACCTTATTTATTACTATTTTTTTAGTTTAAAAACTAAAAGCTTAATTCTTAAACTCAAGCGCACTCACAAACCGTTTATTGCTTACCCAAGCTCCCCAACAGGTCAATACCAATAACCCACCAAGGATGGCAAAAGCACTTCGAGCTCCCCATATAGGGTTAATGAGGGTAAAAATATACACCAAAACGAACTGAACCAGTTTACCAAATGACATCAAGGTGGAGTTCATTCGCCCAATCATTTTATTGTCTACATTTTCCATAATGACCGTAGCTCTGGCTACCCTTCTACCCGCATTGCCCCAACCCATAAACAAAGTAATGACCAAAAAAGTCAAAACATTGATATCCAATACCAACAAAATGACCATGAAGGTATAAAAACTGACACTTAATATAACGACCTCTCTCCCTCGCATTTTTTTTGCCAGCCAAGGAATCGTTATGCCCGCAATGATGCTCCCTATAGCCCAAGTCACCTCATGCCAACCATACACGGTAGCATCGGCTTTGAGCACATCTGAAATATAAATAGGAAACAAATACAGGCCAATCAATACCGAGATGAAAGGAAGCATTGTAAACACAAAGAAATTGGTGGTATGCTTGTAAGTACGGATAAAAGATATGCCTTCTTTTAGATTGGCCCAAGCCGATTTTAGGGCCGCGTTTGCTTTAGGTTTTGGCTCGTAAGGAATGAGCATAAAGAAAATAGCTCCTAATAAAAACGTGGCTGCATCTATGAGCATGAGATTGGTAAATGTGGTACGCTCAACCAAAAACCCTCCTACTCCTCCGGCTACCATAAAGGCAATTTGTCCTTGTATTTCAAGTAAGCCATTGAGTTGTTGATAATGACGCGCATCGAATATTTCTTGGGTGAAAGCAAACCGGGTAGGAAAATGCATACTGTATATCATACTCCCCATCAAGAACATGGTAATCAATGAGTAGATTGAAGGCTGGGCGTTTTGCCACTCCACCAAAGCAATGATGATGGTACCCACCAAGCCTGCCCACTCGGTAAGTACCAATATTTTTTTGCGAGAAAACTTATCTATCAACGTACCTACATACAGCAGCATCAACATGGTAATCAAGGCTGCTGCCATCGTAGTATACCCATAAATCTGCTCACCATTGGCTTGCTTTACAAACAACCAAGGCACTGAAATCATGGCAATGCCATTACCAATATGACTTAAAATATTTCCCGCCAATAAAAAACGGGTTTTTCTCAATGATAGAAGTGCGCGCATTCAGCTATTAATTTTTTTGAAAAAGGGTCACTATTTTGAATTATCTCTTCTATAATATAAATGATTCATAGGCTTTTATTTTAATCAATGAAGTGATTTTAGAAAAACCAAATAGCCTCTCTTTTGTTTACGAATACATCAAAAACAAACTGAATGTAAGGTACATATTCATCTATAAAAAAACTTCGCCTCTAAAGCATAAAATCACTCTAGAAACGAAGTCCTCTTCAAATTTTTCTATCAATGTATTTTAATCGTACCGCTCTAAAATGAGCTGTCCATCTTCATCATAAATTTTCCATCTGCCTACTTCCTGTCCATGTTGATAAGAACCCTCAGCGGCCAGCACCCCATTTTGATGGAAAATTCGCCAATACCCAGCGCGTTTGCCTCCAAAGTATCCCCCTTCTTGCAACTTGTTGCCATTATCGTAAAAGCAAATCCACAAGCCTTCTTTTCTATCACCAGTAATACTCCCACTGCAGGTAATTTCTGGTCCATCGGTTCCCCACATCCCTTCTGCACGGGTAAATAGCAACTTCCCCTTTTCATCGTATATATTCCAAATTCCGGTTTCTTCACCTACTTTGTAGTAACCATCGGCCGCCAACAAGCCGTTGCGATGATAAAACTTCCAGTAACCATGGCGTTTGCCATGCAAGTAGGCACCTTCACGTAGCGTTTTACCACCTTTATAAGTACATTTCCAATAACCTTGTTTTAAATCGTCAATCAGGCTACCCGCACAGCTTATTTTCTCCTCGTAAGTTTTGCTATAGAGCGGGTGATTCATGGGAAAATATAAAACCCATGCAAAGAAAAGAATTTTTGTCATGGTTGTTGTCGATTTTTGTTTATCTGCTTACTGATTTTCAAGATTGGTCCTCAATTTATTATTAGTATACTCTAATTAAACAAATATAGTATTTATTTATTTCAAAAATAACGATTAATCTACCCCAATCAGGTACAAATTTTCAATAAAATTTT
>CALDJV010000561.1 GCA_937899305.1 uncultured Cytophagaceae bacterium | reverse complement strand
TTTGTTTCGTTTTTTTTGCTGTAGAAAAAAATGAAAGGCTTAATGAAATCTAGTTGTTAAGATTTTAATCTGAATTCTGCAACTGGTATTTCTTATAGATAAACAAATTTTTGACCTGCGAAAGGTCAGTTAATCATCAACAATCAATAATTACCATAGCGCTTCGCGCAACAATTGAACAATGAGCACAGCGGAACAATGTAACAATAAAAAAATGCAACAATAAGACGAAACAATTTAAATAATCGCACTTATACCAACAAACCTCAGCTTAAGAAAAGCCAAGGTTGTGGATTGAGTTTGTAAAGGAACGATACCAATCAAATGGCTCGCATTTTATTATTTCGTTTATTGTGTTCTACTTCGGCCAATCCCAAATATTCCATCAATGGAGGAATGTACATGCCAAACCGTCCCTTGAACCCTTTTTTGAGTCCATACCAGCCTCCTATTGGGTTTTCGGCAGAACGTCCCCAATACTCCACAGTCTCAGGTTTTGCCTCTTGTTTCTCGTCTTTGCTTCCCAACAACATCCAATCTCCGTGGGCCTTGAGCATTTCGTGTAAATCTTGCAAACACCGAATGTCATAATGCAACATTGTCGTTTTTACCGTACATACCAGTATTTCCTGTCCATCCTTTTCGCCTACATGCATGGTATATTCTGAGGTAAGCGGAGGAGTTTTGAGTGTCAAAGGGTTTTCTTTGGTTCCTATTTTTTCTTTGTAATTCATGAGTATATTGGTTTTAGTAACGTGTTCAAAATAAGTGTCCGGTTTTGGCAAAATTGCTTGAAGCTAGACGAGACACTTTTTGCGGGCGTAGCCATAGCTACGGCCAAAACCGATGGCTACAGCTTTGCTGTGCCGAGCTCTGCCAACGGCTAAAAAGTAACGAGGTATAGCAAGGAGCAATGAAGCGAAAGCCGACAATTATTACGCAACTGTTACTTAGTAATTATAATTAGTTGGCCGCTGCAATAGATTCTGCTTCTTTTTTTAGATCAGCTGCATATTGTTCAAAAGCATCATCAAAAGGAGGGATTTGACTAGCAAACAATGGAAACATGAAGCTCCCTATCTTTTCGCTCATATGAAACAGCACCCTATTTTCTCCCTGCTTGGTCAAGGTAAAAACCCGATTACCCATGGCATCACCCCATACCATTTTTCGTTCTGGTATTACTTCCTTGATCTTGATTTTGAAGGTACGTTTGGGGTCTAACGCTGCTTTGAGTTTGATTTTTTCTCCTTGAGTAATCTCTCCCTCAATGGATAAGATGGTAGAGTTCCAGCGCGAAAAATCAGTAGCATTGGTAAGCAATGCCCAAATCACGGCCTGATCGGCCCCAATCTCAATACTGACCGCAGTTTCCCGACTAAAAGTCTTTTTGATAGTAGTTGCTTTCCCGTTGGGAGCCATTGAATTCAAATGAGTCATATGTTCTATTTTTTTAAATGATTTTCAGCTTTGACGACTCAGTCTCTCCCCGCGATAGGATTTTAATCATTTTTTTTCAAATATTTTTCCATGGTCCTCCTATTAAACTCTAAATGATGCAGTTGGAGCTCCGCTGCCCCCGATTCAAAAGGGTCTATACCAGCTACCACTTGCATTCTCAGGTCAAATAAATACTGTTTGTCACCTTTTTGGGCCTCCCGATACATTTTAATCTTTACCAATTCTTCCTGGGTGTTTTGCTTGGGATTAAAGACACCATTGATTTCAGAACATTGATGGCATATTCCCTTTTGGTTAATCAATGCACACCTTCCCTCAAATATATCTACCATTTTAGTACGACCAGTGTGCAAATGGTATTTTACCATTTGTTCGGTCGTCTTCAGGATCATAGCCACCTCTTTTAAACTAAAATCATATACTTCTTTCAGCAATAGGCATAGGTGTTGTTCCAAGGGAAGCGACTTTGACACACAAGTAAAACAAAACGCGATGTGCTCTTTGATCTCAAAGTTACCCTGCGGCGAATTATTTCGAATAAACATTGATTTGGCAAACATAGCGGGTTCATTCAGTGCTTCTTCCCGACATATGTCAGTTACATTTTCAGGCCACCGTTTTTTAGATTTCAACAAGTCTCGGGCAAGATTAGAAGCAATGGCAAATATCCAGGTTTTCAAAGAAGACTCTCCCCGAAAAGTCGCCAATTTTTCGTGGGCTTTAAGGTAAGTGTCCTGCAAAATATCCTCGGTTTCAGTTACACTGGCGGTCATGCGCAATATGTAGGACTTTAGTTGCCCTTTGCATTTTTCAAACTCGTTAGTTAACTGTGACAGGTCTGGCATAGTAATATTTAATGATTAGTTTGTACTAAGATAACATTTAGATTGTAATAAATGAATCAATATATTATTTTAAAGGCAAGGTTAGCATTTTTCTAATAGTATCAACTTTAGCATATTACCCAATAATTGTTCTTTTTATCCTTTATTTCACATTCATTTCCCACAAAAACACTCCACACTCAGAATAATATTCCAAAAAACACTTTCAGCGGTACATAAAACAGAAAAAAGCTTTTGAAAAAAACCCAGGAAACTTTGAAACTTTTTATAGTTTCCTAAGTTTTTATTTCATAGTTTTGTAGTATAAAACTAAGATTAATGTCATTGGATATAAAGGAAAATACTGAAGTAAAAGATAAAATTTTAGAAGCAGCCACCAGCCTGTTTTGGCAATATGGAACCCGTAGTGTCACTATGGACGAGATCGCCAAAGAAATTGCCGTTTCTAAAAAAACAATTTATCAATACTTTAAGGATAAAAATGAAATTGTTTGTCGAGTGATGGAACGCAAACACGACAAACAAATGAAGGAAATGAGGGAGCTCGAGTCTAATGCTGATAATGCGATAGAGGCATTGCTCAATGTATCAGATTTTATGGCCGAAACCTTTGCCAAGGTAAACCCTTCATTACTATTTGACACAAAAAAATATCATCCCGAAGCTTGGGAATTACACCAAAATCGTCGGGATCAAATTATAGAAAGTATCAAAGGCAACCTCCGATGGGGAATCCAAGATGGTTTGTATCGTGAAGATTTACCCCTGGAATACCTTGCAGTACTACGTATCGAGCAAGTGGAGTTGGCTTTTGATGGACAAAAATTTTCTTCCGACCAGTACGAACTGGTCAAAGTTCAACTAGCATTTTTAGATCATTTTATTAGGGGATTGGTTACCCTGAAAGGATTTCAATTGTTGGAAACGTATAAAAACCGAAAACACCATGACTAATAAATTAAGGATAAGCTTAACATTTTGTGGATTATGGCTCTTGGCCTTGTTCACAAACCAAGTGCAAGGGCAAGTAATTGACGATACCCCAGCAGTGGGAGTATATTCGTTGGATGCCTGCCTGGAATACGCTTACGAACACTCCGAATCATTGAAAAAGGCACAGTTGGAGATTCGCAAGTCAGAAGCTACCGTAAGAGAAACCCGAGCCATTGGATTGCCCCAAGTAAATGCAGAAGTAAAATTTTCTGACGCTTTTGTAGTCCCTAAAATTATTATCCCAGGGGGAACAGATTTCAATCCAGGCTCTAACTCTATTACAACGAGTCTACAGGCGCGTTATACTGCTTCTTTTTCTGTTACTGCCTCACAACTCATTTTTGATGCATCTTACCTAGTCGGTTTGAGAGCTTCAAGAACTTTTAAAGAGTTATCGCAAAAGCAAATCAAACAAAGTAAGATTGATATTGTCAGTAACGTGACCAAGGCTTATTATTTGGTGTTGGTAAACAAGGAAAGAATAGAATTGCTGGAAGCCAATTACCGTCGTATAGATACTTTATATAAATCTACGAAAACCTTGAATGAAAATGGAGCTGCTGAAAAAATAGATGTCTATCGCCTGCAGGTTTCTTTGAATAACATCAAGACTGAAATTAACAAAACCAGAGCATTGTTAGATTTTTCGGCCAAAGCACTCAAGTTTCAAATGGGGATGCCCGTTCGGGATTCTCTGATTCTTTCAGGGAGCATTGATGATATCAAACTAGAGGATATCAGAAACGTAGAAACCAATGAAGGGGCTTTCAAATCCCGGATTGAATATTCTATTCTGGAAACCTCACGCAGACTTGCATGGTTGGATGTAAAAAACAAAAAAGCGGCTTATTACCCTCGCTTAGTAGGTTTTGTAAATTATGGACAGAACACTGGTTCAAATGTATTATCTGATTTATCTTTTAGAAATAATTGGGTAGAAAGTGCCATTTATGGTTTCACGCTATCTATTCCTATCTTTTCTGGTCTTGGCAATAAGGCTAAAGTGGAGAAAGCAAAAATTGAGCAGTTAAAAATTGAACAAGACTTCAAATCTTTTGAACGTGCTTTCGCTTTTGAGGTAGCTCAGGCAAGACAGAGCTTAACAACGAGCTTGCAAGATTTAGAAATTCAAAAGAAAAACATGGCCCTGGCCAAAGAGGTGAGTAGGGTAGCCAATATCAAATTTAGAAGTGGAACGGGGAACAACCTGGATATTGTGGATGCCGAAAACCAATTCAAAACGGCTGAAACCAACTACTTCAATGCTTTGTACAATGCCATTATTGCTAAAATAGATTTAGACAAAGCAATGGGGCGACTCATCAAAGATAAATAACTCTAAAAACACACTCAAAAAGACAAACACAGCATCATGAACATAAAAACATACACTGTTGCCCTTACTTTAATGGTTTTGGTTGCTGCTTGTGGCGGAAAAGAAGATACCAAAGACAAAAGCAGTAAAAAAGCGAAGGAGGTAAGAGCTGAACTCACTAAAAAGAAAAATGAGTTTGAAAAGTTACGCACCGAAATTTCTCGTCTAGAGAAACGCCTCGAGAAACTGGACCCTTCTTATGCCAAGGCAAAAAAGGAGGCTAAAACTACCTTGGTATCTACTATTCCGGTTACTAAGGAAGACTTTACCAGCTTTGTAGAAGTTCGAGGAACGGTAAAATCAGACAAGAATGTGATTCTCAATGCCCAAACTCAAGGATTGGTAACCTACATTGCGGCTCGCGAAGGACAATTGGTAGGGGCTGGACAAGTATTGGTATCACAAGAAAACAGCGTGTTGGTCAATCAACTAGAAGAAGTAAAAACTCAGTTGAGACTGGCCGATGCCCTTTTCAAGCGTCAAGATAATTTGTGGAAAAAGAAAATTGGTACTGAGATCCAATACCTTACTGCCAAAAACACTAAAGAAGCACTAGAGCGTAAAATCAAGACCATCCAATCGCAAATGGCCTTGTCGAGTATTACAGCTCCTTTTAGTGGGGTAGTAGACGAAATATTTGTGAAAAAGGGACAAAACGTAGGTCCAATGAACCAAATTCTTCGTATGGTTTCTTTGAACAGTGTTCAAATACAGGCCGATGTATCTGAAGCTTATCTAGGACGAGTAAGCCGAGGTGATAAAGTAAAGGTAAAGTTCCCTTCTTTGAACATTGAAAAGATGGCTGCGATTAAAACCATTGGACAGATCATTAACCCTGATAACCGTACGTTTCGCATTGAGTTGGAACTGCCTAACTCTAATCGTTTGCTAAAACCTGATTTGCAAGCCATTGTGGAAATGGAAGATTTCACCAAAAAAGAAGCAGTGGTCATCCCTTCAAACCTCATCCAAAAAGACAAAACGGGTGAGTTTGTATATGTGCTCAATAAAAAGGATGGAAAAACGCTTGCCAAAAAGGTATTGATTAGACGGGGAGCCAATGCTAACAACCGCACCATGGTAGAAAGCGGCCTCAAAGGAGACGAAATGTTGATTGAGCAAGGGTTTAGAGACGTATCTGAAGGTGGTTTGGTAAAAGTAACGAATACCAACCAACCCAAAAAAACCGATAGCTCAGAGAAAAAAGTTGTAAAGGTTAAAAACTAAAATATAAAACATCAAGTGGTATGTTTAAATATGAACTGCTTGATGCATTTTCCTGATTATCTCAATTTAATTTGAACATCATGAGTAACGACAAGGAAAGAGATAAAAAATTAAACAAAGAATTTAGGCTGACCAGTCTATCAGTTGATAACCGCACCAGTGTAATGATTCTGGCGGTAATCATCGTATTGTTTGGACTGATCTCGTACATACAGATGCCTAAGGAAAGTTATCCTGAAATTGTGATTCCTAACATTTATGTAGGGACTCCTTACCCAGGAAACTCTCCTAACGACATGGAAAATCTGGTAACACGACCCATCGAGAAAGAAATAAAGTCGCTTACCGGAGTCAAGAAAATTGCTTCTACTTCTATTCAAGGGTATTCTACCATTATTGTAGAGTTCAACCCTGATGTTAAAATCCCCAAAGCTTTACAAGACGTAAAAGATGCGGTGGACAAAGCCAAGAGTGATTTGCCTACCGACTTGCCCACCGATCCAAATGTGTTTGATGTAAACTTTGCCGACTTGCCCATTATGTACATCAACTTGGCAGGAAAGAAGGGAGGTAAAAATTACACCACTGAAGAGCTTAAGGTGTATTCAGAATATTTGGAAGACGAAATTGAAAAGCTTTCTGAAATCTCGAAAGTAGACATACAAGGAGCTCAGGAACGTGAAATCCGTATTGATGTAGACTTGTATAAACTAGAAGGCCGAAACCTCAACTTCAACAACATTGGGGCCGCCATCCAGCAAGAAAACGTAACCATTTCGGGAGGAGACTTTCTGGCCAAGGATTTCCGTAAATCTATTCGAGTAGTCAATGAATTCAAAACCATGGACGACATTCGCAATGTGATTGTCAAAAATGAGGATGGCAACATTGTATATTTGAAAGACGTGGCGCAGGTACGTGATAGTTACGAAGAACCTTCCAGTTTTGCTCGTTCGTCGGGGCAAACGGTAATGACTTTGAATGTATCTAAACGAAGTGGTGAAAACTTGCTCAATGCAGCAGATAAGATCAAAGCGATCATCAAAAAATCGCAGAAAGACAATAGAATCCCAAGTGATTTAGACATTTCTATTACCAACGACCAGTCTCGTGATATTCGCTCGATGGTAGATAACTTGGTTAACAGTATCATTTCTGGGGTAATACTGGTAGTAGCTGTGCTTCTATTCTTTATGGGATTGCGTAGTGCATTGTTTGTGGGGATCGCCATTCCACTCTCTATGTTTATCTCCTTTATTTTGTTGGGAGCTGCTGGAGTGACCATGAACATGATGGTACTTTTCTCGCTGATTTTGGCGCTGGGAATGTTGGTAGATAATGGTATTGTGGTGATTGAAAATATTTATCGATTGCTTCAAGAAGGTTACCCTCTCAAACGAGCAGTGAAAGAAGGCGTGGGAGAAATTGCTTTGCCAATTATTGCTTCTACCGCCACTACAGTGGCTGCATTCTTGCCTTTGGCTTTCTGGGGAGGTATTATGGGGCAATTTATACGTTTCTTGCCCATTACTTTGATCATTGTACTGTCGGCTTCACTCATCGTAGGTTTAGTAATCAACCCAGCCGTAGCCATGTTGTTTGCCAAGCTAGATGATGGCAAACGTACCATCAACAAACGTTTGTTGATTGGGGCCATCTTGTTGGTGATCTTGTCTATCCCAATGTATTTTATAGGGAACTATACGTTTACCAACATTTTCGGCATCACGGGCTCGTTCATTTTATTGAACATGTTTGTGCTTACTCCAGTATCTCGCTGGTTCCAAAACAAGGCTTTGGTAGTATTGGAAAATGGTTACTCCAGGATCATCAATTTTGCGTTGAGTGGGCGTCGTCCTTATTTTTTCTTACTAGGTACTATTTTCTTGTTGGTTTTCTCTTTCATATTGGTTGGTGTAGCTGGGTTGAAAACTCGATTTTTCCCCGACAATGAACCCAACTATGTCAATATCTTTATTCAAAAACCCATTGGTACCGATATTAAAACCACCAATGAGTTTACCAAAAAGGTAGAAAATAAGGTCATTGAAATGATGAAGCCCTATGGATATATGGTAGATGCCATCATTGCGCAGGTAGGCGAAGGAACCAGTGACCCCAGCGAAGGCCCTCAACAAGGTTCATTACCTCACAAGGCTCGTATTACGGTTTCATTCTCCGAATATCAGGATCGTCAGGGAACCAATACGCAGGACGTGATGACGGAGATTCGGAATGAAATGAAGCAATACGCCGGAGCTTTGATTAGTGTAAGTAAAGATAACAATGGACCCAACAATGGACCTCCTATTAATATTGAAATCAGTGGGGACAATTATGACAAGTTGGTAGAGTTTTCTAAAAGCTTGCGAAAATACTTGATAGAAGCCAACGTACCAGGGGTAGAAGAACTCAAAACAGACTTACAAACTGGTAAACCAGAACTTTTGGTAAATATTGACCGGGCCAAAGCACGCTCTATTGGTTTGTCTACCCAGTCCATCGCCAACGAAATTCGTACGGCATTATTTGGCGCAGAGATATCTAAGTTCAAGGATGGTGAGGAAGATTACAAAATTCAGTTACGCCTCAAAGACGATCAGCGCTATAACCTACAAGCCCTGCTCAACAAGTCTATTACATTCCGCAACAACAAAGGGCAACTGAAACAAATTCCAATTAGTTCGGTAGCAAGTACTACGGATACTTCGGCTCTAGGATCGGTCAAACGTAAAGATTTGGACAGGGTAATTACCATCTATTCTAATGTACAAGAAGGTTACAACGCGAACGAAATTGTGGGTAAGATGAAAAACCTGATTGAGGATTATGACATTCCACCAGGCATTACCACCAAGTTTACCGGAGAGCAAGAAGAGCAAGAAAAATCAGCTCGCTTCTTGGTAACCGCCCTCCTATTGGCAGTATTCTCAGTATTCTTGATCATTGTAACTCAGTTCAACTCGTTGTCGGCCCCCATTGTAATTATGTCTTCGGTATTGTTTAGTACCATTGGGGTCTTCTTGGGATTGGTGATATTCCAAATGGATTTTATCATCTTAATGACTGGAATTGGTATCATTTCGCTGGCCGGAGTAGTAGTAAACAATGCCATTGTATTGATTGACTACACCAATTTGCTGAGAAATCGCCGTAAATCAGAGTTGGGCTTGGGAGAAAATGATTATTTGCCCAATGCAGAATTTCTGAAATGCATTGTCGAAGCTGGTAAAAAACGTTTACGTCCGGTATTGCTCACCGCCATTACTACGGTATTGGGTTTGATTCCTTTGGCAATCGGTTTCAACATTGATTTTGCCGGATACATCACTGCCTTTGAGCCCAATATTTACTTTGGAGGAAGCAACACTGCTTTCTGGGGCCCCATGTCCTGGACGGTTATTTTCGGGCTGACCTTTGCTACCTTCCTTACTTTGGTAATCGTACCCGTGATGTACCTGTTGACTGATCGCCTCAAGTCGTTTGTAAAAGGACGAAACCGAAAACAAAAGGTGAATTTGTCTGATGTGAATAAGAAAGATGCTGAAGCAGAAAACACAAGTACCGAACAGGTGCCTGCCCAGTAGAATAGTAGTTTATTATACACCCATAAAAAGGTCAGACAGCTTAGGTTGTCTGACCTTTTTTATTACCTGTTCTTTATAAAACAATGTAACAACGAGGAAGCCATTTTTTGAGCTTGGGCTTCTCGGTGATTGGAATTTGGTTCTTTTTCAAAAACAATGATGATAATCGCTTCAGTTTTTTAATGCTTTCGGGTACACTTTTGAGTTGATTCCCAGTAAGGTCCAATTCCCCTAATTTTTTACAATCGCCAATATTTGAGGGGAGCACCGAAATTTGATTGTGCGCAAGCTGCAACGCCCACAAGGATTTCATCTCACCTATACTAGTAGGTAATGTCTTTAACTTCAGGTAGTCCAAATGCAGAGTAGCTATATTTTTGAGCTGATTTATCTTTTGAGGTAAACGTTCAATATTATTTCTGGATAAATACAAAACCTTGAGATTTTCCATTTTCAAAATACCTTTGGGAAACTTGGTTAAATTATTTACCCTGATATTCAGTTCTTCCAAAGCGATCAGTTTTTTTCCATCAATATTCAAACCCTTTAATTGATTGTTGTTGAGCTCAAGCTTTTTTAGAGCCTTGAGATTAGCCAAGTTTCTGGGGATGGTTTTTAATGCATTTTGTGACAAATCCAAGTACTCTAGTTTAGTAAGTTTGCCACAACTTGCCGGGATTTTTTGGAGTTTGTTTTTTCTTAATGATAAAAATTTAAGCGTACTTACCCCTCCAATGCTCTTGGGCAGGTTAATAAGTTGGTTTCCTGAGACATCCAGAGCATATATTTTTTTCAGATACCCAATACTTTTAGGCAATGTTTTTAACTGATTTTTATAGAGATCCAAATTACGCATTTGAGTGAATTGCCCCATTTCTTCCGACAATTGAGTGAGCTGATTTTTTTGTAGAAACAAAACTTCTAACTTTTTCAACTGATAAAAACTCGCCGGTAACTCCCTAATTTTATTCTCACTTAAGATGAGTACCACCAGTTCAGGAAATCCACCTAAGACCACGTCGGTTTGTTCTACTTCATTATCTTTTAAACTTAGGGATAAGAAAATAATTACTTTCCCATTTCAGATCTTTGGCACAGTCTTGTAATTCCATAAGGGTAAAAAATCATCAAAAATAATAGG
>CALDJV010000560.1 GCA_937899305.1 uncultured Cytophagaceae bacterium | reverse complement strand
AATAAAAAATACAAAAATAACATTTTTAAAGTTTTACCAAGTTTTCAATATTTTTCTAATCAGACCTGATCGATTTCCAAAATCGGTCAGGTCTAAAGACATTACCTACCATGTCCTTACTACGCATTATTTTTCTCTTGATCCAGTTATTTTTGGCCACCCACTTGGTAGTTGCCCAAATCATTTGGGTCAAGGTACAAGAATTGCCTCCCCGGCTGGAACAAAAATACGGTCGAGACTCTATCGAGCGTTTGCTGAGCCAACGCATCATTGAGGCCCAGCACCAGTTTACCCAAGAACAATACGGCTACCAGGATACTATGCGGATTGGATCTTTCCCTGATGCCACTGCACCAGGTACTTTTTGTTTGCAACTCAACGTGAGCGAAACTATAGAAGGTAAGAAAGCCCGCATGCAGGTTGACTATGCGTTTTTTGAAAAATATAGGTTTTTAGCCTCTATAAAGACCCCGTTTAAAGTAGATACCGCCAATATTGAACGACAATTGACTATATTGAGTGGCTTGGCTCGAGTAGTCAGTAATTCTAGTCTTGCTACTTACGTTAACACTGCTCCTCGTAATCTCCATCAACCTCAAATAGATAGCTTACGTCAGGCAGAACAAGATTTTTATCATATGGTTGTCGCCTATCAGCCTTCGGCCAAAATATCGGTTGCCGACCGAACCCTGGCTTGGGCTATGATTCAAAACCAATGGAATGAAACCCAGGCAAAACTGAGGTATGTATTTAAAGCCAATTTTAACCTGTATTTTGATAATTCGGAGGCTTTTCCTGAAGTTCATCGACGTCTTACCCACCAGCTGCCTCATTACATCAAGGTGACCTATGTGCTGGAACCCTCGACCTATCTTGGGCAGTATGCACTCAAAGCAAAGATTGAATTTAAAAATGTGTCCGATCAAACTTTGTCTATTGAACCACAAATCATTGATTCAGCGAAGATAAAGCCATACCCTTATGCTACTTTGGGGAATGTGGCAGGGGCTTATTTGGGGATGAAAGAGTTGTTTGGGTTGTAAAATTTACCTCTACCAAGTGTTTAGACCGTGCTCCTTGGTCTAAAAAAGACCAAGGACAGTGGAGTTAAGAAGCCCTGATGGCAATCACTGGATCGAGACGAGCCGCGATAAAAGCGGGGATGATCCCTGCGGCTGTACCTACAATTGAAGAAACCAGTAGCCCTAGTATGATGTTGCTGGTACTTAAAACCATGGTGAGGCTCCCCAATGGGATGAGGGTGACCAGATTGACCAGAAATAAACCAACTCCCCCTCCAATAAGGGCGAGGAAAACGGCTTCAAACAAGAATTGAAATAAAATAAATTGAGTTTTGGCTCCCAAAGATTTCTGAATCCCGATGATGTTGGTGCGCTCTTTCACTGATACAAACATAATGTTGGCGATGCCAAAGGCACCCACCAGGATAGAAAAACCACCAATGATCCAACCTGCAACGTGTAGTACACCAAATAATTTAGAGATTTGGTCGGCAAATGCTTCAGTACGATTCAAAGCAAAATTGTCATCATCAAAAGGACGTAACCCTCTTTTGGCCCGCATAATCCCCCTTACTTCGCTTTCCAGTTCGAGCAAACCTGCGTCGTCTCGTTCTCCTTTCAAGGCAATGGTCGGCTCTATGCCCTTGCGGCCTACTAAGAAGAACTTACCAAAAGTTCCATAAGGAATCAAAACTTGTTCGTCACGAGAAGTATTTCCAAATATGCTGCTGCCTTCTTTCTCGAGTACCCCAATGACTTGCACTGGGCGTCCTCTGATTTTAATTTTTTCACCTACAGGAGACTGATTCGGAAACAACGCTTGTGCTACATTAAACCCAATCAAAGCCACATTATTGGACCTGTCTATTTCCTGGCGCGAAAAGTACCGCCCTTGTCCTATTGGTATATCCGACACGTCGGCATAGCCATAAGAAACCCCAAAGGCTTGAATGGCGGTCACGCTATTGTTACGATACTTGAGGGTGTTGCCACCTCTGCCGGCAATCAAGGCCACTGCTTGAGCTGATTCTAAGTTTTTTTCCAAATAACGAAATTCGTCCACAGTATTGCTGGGACGACGAAAATAACGCCACCAAGGGTAAGCCCCCCCACCAAATTGCCAGGGGAATTTTTGAATATACATCACATTATCGCCTATAAAGGACATATCATCTTTGATTTTGCGTTCGAGGGCATCTACCACCGTAAAAACGGTAATGATGGCAAAAATACCGATGCTCACGCCTAATAATGAAAGGGTGGTGCGGAGAAGGTTAGAGCGAAGGGCTTGTAAGGCAAAGCTGAAGCTCTCTAACATGAGCCTTATGTACAAAAATAATTTCATGGATGGATCAACGAATCTTTTTAAGTATTTTTTCCGAAGCTATATGGTAATTGGTCGCAAACAAGGCAAATACCTTACAATGTTTGTAATTATAATTCCAAATATAAGTATTTTTCAAACATTTATGTAAGTTTGCATATTTATTTAAGTAAGATGTTCAGGAGTTAAATATTTAAGCCTTATATGAAACTGTCAGAGTTCAAATTTGACTTTCCCAATAGTTTGCTGGCTTTACATCCAACAGATAATCGAGATGAGTCTCGATTGATGGTGGTACACCGCGAATCGGGTAAAATAGAACACAAAGTGTTTAAGGACATTGTGGACTATTTTGATGAAGGGGATGTATTTGTGGTGAATAACACCAAAGTTTTTCCAGCTCGTTTGTTTGGTAGCAAAGAAAAAACCGGAGCCCAGATTGAGGTATTCTTGTTGAGAGAACTCAACCAGGAAGCGCATTTGTGGGATGTATTGGTGGATCCGGCCCGTAAGATCAGAGTAGGTAACAAACTGTTTTTTGGCAATGGTGAGTTGGTTGCCGAGGTCATTGACAATACAACTTCTCGAGGAAGAACCATTCGTTTTTTGACTGATCGTTCCGACGAGGAATTTTATCAGTTGATTGATGAGTTGGGAGAAACCCCACTTCCTAAACACATTTATCAGCACCGTAAGACTGATCCCAACGATCGCGAAAGGTTTCAGACCATTTTTGCGGAGCATGTAGGGGCAGTAGCTGCTCCCACAGCAGGGTTACACTTTACCAAGCAGCTTATCAAGCGATTGGAACTCAAGGGCATAGATATGACCCCTATTACATTGCACATCGGATTGGGTACTTTCCGTGAAGTAGATGTAGAAGATTTGACCAAACACAAAGCAGATTCTGAAAACTTCAGTGTTCCTACGGTAACTACCGGAAAGGTGAATAATGCACTGGCTCAGAAAAAGAAAGTGTGTGCCATTGGTACAACTGCCGTAAAAGCTTTGGAATCTTCAGTGTCGGCCAATGGTCTTTTGAAAGAAAATGAAGGTTGGTCGGATAAATTTATATTCCCTCCTTATGAATTCAAGATTCCGAATGCCTTGGTGACCAACTTTCATTTGCCAGAGTCTACCCTCTTGATGACTGCCTGCGCGTTTGGTGGTTATGACTTGATCATGGAAGCCTACAATACTGCAGTGAAAGAAAAGTACCGTTTCTTTAGTTACGGAGATGCTATGTTGATTTTGTAAGTCATCTATCACACAAAATATCAAGCATAAAAAAAGGCAGGGACCAATGGTTTCCTGCCTTTTGCACATCTAAGATATATTACGCTTTTTGAGAACTCATTGTTAGTTCATTTTTTAGTTCTTTTTTTGGGGCAAAAGGATGTTTGGATAACCAGGCATCCTTTTTTTTTAGGGAGACTATTTATTACACTCTCCCTTATTTAGGTTTCAGCTTGACTCACCGCCAAAACTCCTGATAATCTCCTGGATTTTCAAGGCTTGTTTATGCTGTTTTGGAATGGGTTTATGCGTATTTGGAATAACTCATTGTATTGTGATAAAAAAATGCTCCACTGACGATCCCAACATGGGTATTACTGAAAGTACGAACAAACCTATTTATCAAAAATGAGAAAATTGAAATGGTTACGACTTTATTTGGTAGTATTGGCAATAGGATGGCAGGTGCCAATTCAGGCGCAAATAAAAGCATCCAATAGTAGCCAGAAACCCCAGACTATTCCTACTTGTTTTGATCTATCCTGGGATGGCAACTTGGTGCTTACTGGGGGTAAAAACGGATATTTGAAACTTTGGGGAGTACAAGAAGGGCAACTGCTCAAAACTTATGATTCGGTCACCGAAAAGAATGAGATAAAACTCGTCGCTTTTTCGCCTAGTGGAAAGCATTGTTTTGCCTACTTTGGCTACTGGGTTGCACTTCCAATGGTACTGGAAACCCATGCTGGAAAAGTGATTCAGGGTTTTAAGAAACAAGGTTTTCCGGTGTTTTCCCTTAGTACAGTGGCCTTTTCTCGTGATGAAACCAAACTGTTAGCCAAAAAATGCGAGCTGGAGGTGGGCACCGGAAAGGTGGTGAAAAAGCCATATTATTTTTCGTCTAACCAGACCGCCATGGTGCTTTCTCCTGATGGTGCGTACTTGCTTACCAACGGAGGAGGGAAGAAAGCATTGTTGTGGAACCATCAACACGGTGAATTTGTCAATGCCTTTATAGGCCATAGCCAAGAAGTGAGCGCAGTAAACTTTTCTAAAAATGGGCAACGAGTGCTCTCGGCAGCATCAGATGTAAAAATGTGGGATACAAAAATTGGGCGGCTTCTAAAAACCTTCAAATCCACTGCCAATGATCCTCTCCGAGCGGTCATGTTCTCGCCCGATCAAGCGCAAATCTGGGCAACTACCAACGAACAATGCTTGTTTTGGGATGTAGCTACAGGTAAACTGATCAATACGATCAATCTCGAGGGGGCTACCATCCAAAAGGCGCGCTTGGTAAACAATGCATTGCAAATCCTCACTACCACCAAAGAAAGAAGCGAAGGACAAATCTGGAAGGTCACTCCTCAGCAGAAGCAATTGGTTCAAAAGTTTGATTTTACAAAGCAATAAACATGGTTAGGTGATAAGACTAATTGTTCCACGGAGCGTCGCAAACTATGGACTATCGACCGTTGACTGTGGACTAGAGAAACTCCTAACTAAAAAAACTATGGACCATCGACCGTGGACTATGGGCTAGAGAAAACTACTAACTAAAAACTACCAACTAAAGAAAACAATTATGATAAATCATCAACGTATTACTCGAAAGGCTTGGTATTTCCTGGCTTTTCTTTGGTTTTTGATACCTCATATGACCATTCGGGTTCAAGCTCAAGCTCAGGTATGGCGTCATTTGCAGTTGAATACCTTTCCCAATCATCATCTAACTGGGATTGAAATAGGATTTAGAGCCGCATTACTGGAAGGAATCAAGACCAATCAAATACCCATATATAAATACACTGGAAAGTTTGCCGACTTTGCCCAGCCAATACCACATACTCAAGCAATCCGAGCGTATTTGAACTACTATGAGCCTGAAGTTCAGGATACTTTTTCGGTGCGGGGAGTAGATTTTCGTGAAATGGAATTACAGGAAAAGTATTATCCTCGACGCAAAGGAAAGCAAAAGTTTGAAATTCAGGCGATTAGCCTGATGGCGCCCATCTTTAAAAAAGACAGTGCAATCAAGTTTACATTGAAATATACCGACTTTAAACAATACTTGAATAAGCTATATGCAACCTCTCGCCAAGCTAAAAACCTAAAGACCCTTCGAGCTTATTGGCAATCTCCTGAGGACCCTACCCTACAGACCTCGGTACCTACCGCTTTGGAGGCTAGAAAATTCGTATCTAAGGTGACAAAAACCAGAAAACTCAAACGAAAGCATCGAACCCAGCTAGAGCAATTGGTTGAGTACAGCCCTCAGCAGCAAACAAATTGGTTTACAATCCCTAAGTTTATACGTCTGGGCAAAGGAAAACTGAGGGCCAACGTGCGTTATAAGGTAAATTTACTTGAGGCCGAAAATTTTGCTTTGTATCGTCAGGGACAAGGCATTGTATATGAACTCCTAAAGGGTACTTTGGAGGGCAAAATTCAAGCCTATGAATACAATTTTAGCCCATTGCCAATTGATTATAAAATGAATAAAGGCGATCTTGATATGAAGTGTACTTATCTGGACAATGCAGTCCAGGATAGCGTTAGACTTTATCCAGGAGATATGTCCGAATTACGATTAGAAGGCTTTTGGGAGGTAGATACCCGCAAAGGTACTTCACAATTTAAGATTTATATAGTGAGTTTTTTTATTCCTCAAGGAACCAACTCAGAGACGAGTTTGGGCCCCATTGCAATGGCTCAGTTCAAGTATTCCGAAGTGAAGGCTTATTTTGAACAAAGGTTCAAGGAGGCACAAAAAACCGGAAGGTATTTTGCTTCCTGGGTTGATCCACACGATACCCGCAAGAGGATGAGCTTTTCGGCGGCTTTGGACCAGGGCTTATTTGCTAAAGAAATCTTATGGTATGCCAATCAGCAAGCTGATGATCTGTTTACCTTTACGCACTGGAAAATCGAGCATTTGAGCTTGGAAGAAAAAGGAAAGCGCTATCGACTTATGCAAAAACAGGTTCAGCAAAATTTAGAAAATTTTACTAGAAAATAACGTTACTTATTTTTGGTTCGTCCCTTAATTCCCCTACAAAACATTCAACACCCTTATAAACTATGAAAAGATACACTTTGATGTTGGTATTGCTGTATGTGTTTGGTATGAACCAAGCCCAGGCCCAAGCCAAAATTTGGCGTTCCATTGACCTCACCAAATTTCCTAACACTCATCTTACTGCGCAAGACGTAGGATTCCGACAGTTACTGTTGCAAGGTATTCAAAGGGGGAAGATAAGAGTATACGCTGACCGAGGGAAGTTTGCTTATTTCAAAAAGCGCATTCCCCGAAAACAGACCAGCAAAGTGCTCAAATATTATGATACGGGCTTACAAGAAATGGTCGAACTTCGGCCCGACGATTTTTCGGTGCTAGAAATTCAAGAATTGTATGACCCTACTGCCAAACAACAGTATCAAATCCAGGCCATTGTCTTGAAAGCACCTGAATTCTCTAAATCAATGGTAATCAAGTACAAGCATTTTAAGAAGTATCTCAACAAAATCTACAAACGTACCCGTCGTCAAAAGGACCTGATGGTTCTAAAAGCCTACTGGCAATCACCCGAAGACAATACCCTCCAAGTGTCGGTTCCTGCTGCTTTGGAACAAAGAAAATTTTTATCTAAAATATTAAAAACCGATGGATTGACTGCTCAAGCCAAGGCCAACTTGAAAAAAAGTCAAAAGTATTCGCCTATTGCAATGACATCTTCGGAAATACTTCAGGCACCTTTTCTGAGAGTAAATGAACAAACCCTACAAGCAACTACCCGTTATCAAATAGATTTGAGAAAAGCCACTAATGCCGCGTTTTATCAAAATGGAAATGGCCTGGTGAAGGTTATCTTACAAGGCATTAAAAAAGGAAAAATAAAACCCTACCAGTACGCATCTACTCCTCGCAAATATTTTAAACGTCTCAAAAAGAAGTCCTTTCTGGGCAAGTTGCAGTATTATGACGCTGGTGTAGCCGATACCATCAATATTCGCCCTGCTGATTTGTACAAAATGGAAGTAGTGGGGCATTGGGTGGTCAATGTTCCCACCAAACAATCTAGTTTCAAAATATACCAGATCAACTTTTTGATCCCAAAAGGTACCAACGAACAAACCGAGTTGGGGGATTTGCGGCTGGCCCAACTCAAGTATCGTCAGGTGAAGGCTTATCTGGCCAAACGATTTCGTAAAGCAAAAAAACGTGGTCGTCGCGATGCTACCTGGGTAAATCCAGATAACAAGCAAATGACCATGGGTTTTGATGAAGCCTTAGATAAAGGCTTGTATGATGGTGACTTGGCTTGGTTTGCCAACCAGCAGGATATGGGGGTATTATTTTTGTACGATACGATTGCTCAAAGAAAAGACCATGTTTTTAAGAATATTGCCGCTGCCCGCAAATACGCGCAACAATATCTTGAGAAGTATCCCAAAGAATGATTCACCCCTGATTTGAGTACTAGGAAAATTAGAGGAAGTATAGTAAGTTAGTATATACCACTATTAGTTATTATAAATATCTTGACGATGAAAAAAGCACTTTGCTTACCTTTTCTAACCCTTGTGTTATGCATTGATTTTCAGGCTTTTGCTCAGAAAAACCGCACTCTTGAGCAGTACTTGGATTATTCGTTTCCAAGTAACATCATTGCGGCTAAAAAGTCAGAAAAGTTGGCTTGGGTACAAAATAAAGCAGGGGTGCGCAATGTATGGTTTACCGAAATCAAGTCGGCAAAAGGAGAAGTCAGGACAAGAAAATTAACCAACTATACCCAAGATGATGGACAAGCCATTGGCCAGTTGGCATTTACTCGTGACGAAAAAGCGTTGATATACGTGAGGGGTGGGGCTCCCAATAATGAAGGAGACATGCCAAATCCGGCATTGATTCCTGATGGTACATTGCGTCAAATATGGAGAATTGGATTTAAAAGCACGACTGAGGTAGATTTATTGACTACCGGAAACAACCCTACCGTACATCCTACCCAAGACATTATTGCCTTTACCCGTAATGGTCAAATTTGGTTGTATGACTTGACATTGCATATCGAAAGACCCCTGTTAAAAATTAGAGGAGGGGCAGGGGAGTTGCGTTGGTCACCAAATGGGAGAAAACTAGGTTTTACTAGTTTTAGAAGAGACCACGCGTTTATTGGAGTATACGATTTGGGCCAAAAAAAACTGCAGTATATTCAACCTAGTGTAGCCCACGATGGTAACCTGGTATGGTCTCCAGATGGTACTCAAGTGGCTTTTCTGAGGGTGCCCAACGAGCGCAAACAATTGATTTTTGAACCACACCGTAAAGGGCTGCCCTATGCTATCTGGGTACATAATTTTACTACTGGTAAAACCAAACAAGTATGGCAAGCCAAGCCAGGAATAGGCAGCGTTTTCAGAAATATTTCGGCTAGCAACCAGCTCTTTTGGGCAGCCAACGACCAAATCGTGTTTCCTTACGAAGGAGATGGTTGGACGCATCTATACGCCATTTCGGCGAAGGGTGGTCAAGCCCGGTTACTCACTCCTGGAAAATTTGAATTACAGTTTGTTTCAATGAGTCCAGATCGTCAGAAGATTATTTATTCAAGTAACCAAAACGATATTGATCGACAACATATCTGGCAAATAGAGGTGCGTCGTCGAAGCAAACCTACTCAAATTACGACTGGGGCAGGCATAGAATGGAGTCCAGTTGTGACTTCTAAAGGGCAACTGGCTTATCTGGCAAGTACGGGTACTCAACCAGCGCGGGCTCAATTAAAGCTTTCATCAGGTAAGGTAAAGTCACTCATTCCCAATGTATTACAGGGTTATCCTACTCAATCATTGGTCAATCCAAAACAAATTGTTTTCGAAAGTACTGATGGGCTGAAGATCCACGCTCAATTATTTATGCCCAAAGCAATTCGCCGAGGTGAAAAACGTCCTGCAATATTGTTTTTTCACGGAGGTTCTCAACGACAAATGTTGCTGGGCTTTCATCATCGCGGGTATTATCATCATTATTATGCAATGAACCAGTACTTGGCTAGTCGAGGATACATCGTGATGTCGGTCAATTATCGTAGTGGAATTGGATATGGAATGAAGTTTCGTGAAGCCTTGAGATATGGCGCAACTGGAGCCAGCGAGTTTCAGGATGTGTTGGGAGCAGGACGTTACCTGCAATCACGAACCGATGTAGATGTGAAAAGAATTGGCTTATGGGGAGGGTCTTATGGCGGCTACCTAACTGCCTTGGGGTTGGCTCGGGCTTCCGACATGTTTGCCGCGGGGGTGGATATTCACGGGGTGTATGACTGGAATGTAATTATTAAAAACTTCATTCCAGACTATGATCCGCTTGTGCGTAAAGCCTTTGCGAAACTAGCTTATGAGTCTTCTCCGGCAGCTTTTATCAAGACTTGGCGCTCTCCGGTGTTGTTAATTCACGGGGATGATGATCGTAATGTGCCTTTTAGTGAAACTATAGACTTGGCCGAGGCATTGAGAAAGCACAAAGTGGAGTTTGAGCAATTGGTTTTCCCTGGCGAAGTACATGATTTTCTATTATATCGTAATTGGATCGATGCTTACAAGGCTACCATCAACTTTTTTGATCGCAAACTTCAAAAAAAGTAATTAAAAAACGCAGTGTGATCAAACTAATCAATTGGAGTTTTGTCGTAGTTGTGAACAACATGAGCTTCCAGGCCTACCAATTTGCGTATCTCTGATTCAGGTATATAAAGCGTTTGACTTTGATACAAAAACTCAAAATAAGCTGGCTTGTTGCTCATTTCTTTGCGAGTAACCCTGATTCCTCTAAAATAACGAGTGATTTCTGGAATGACCTTGCCTCTAAATTTAAAATACCTTGAAATATCGAAGATGACTTTTTGAGTAAAACTCTTTTGATAGGTTTTGATTTCTTTCTTGAGAGAGGCTTCGAGATGATTGCTTTGGGAGTAAGCAGCAAAAGAGAGGGTACTTAAAATACCTAAAGTGAATAGAAAACGTTTCAAGCTTTTCATAGTCCAAATGT
>CALDJV010000559.1 GCA_937899305.1 uncultured Cytophagaceae bacterium | reverse complement strand
AGGTCGTCAAGGTTTTCTTTCAAGTAATTACAGTTGCAGCTTATACCTTTATCTATGAACGTTTCTCATTTTTTAAAATAGAAAATACACCACTCAGTTATATCATATTATTCTTTGCTTGGGACCTGTGCTACTACTGGGCCCACCGCATGAGTCACGAAATCAATTTGTTTTGGAGTGGGCACCAAGTACATCACCAAAGCGAAGAATATAATTTATCGGTTGCTTTGCGTCAAAGTTGGTTTCAAATCTTTTTTACTTCATTTTTCTTTTGGCCTCTGGCGCTATTTGGATTTGATCCCAAGGCCATTGTGATTGTAGCAGGGTTTAATTTGTTGTATCAGTTTTGGATTCATACCGAAGCCATTGACCGAATGGGTTTTCTAGAATGGTTTATGAATACCCCCTCCCATCATCGGGTACACCACGGGCGTAATCCTAAATACATTGATAAAAATCATGCTGGGGTATTTATCATCTGGGATCGTATGTTTGGAACTTTCAAAAAAGAAGAAGAGCGCCCAGTATATGGAATTACCACTCCTGTAAATACCTGGAACCCAATTTGGGTGCATTTTAGCCATTTTCAAATCATTGGCAAACAACTCAAACAAACTCCCGGGTTTACTAACAAGCTCAAGGTATTGTTTTATAAACCAGGTTGGCGCCCCGAAAGCCTGGGAGGCATGCAATACGCACCCGAAGTAGATCGAGAAGTTTACGCTAAATTTGATACTAAAACACCCGCAGTAGTCAATTGGTATGTATTGTTTCAGTATTTGGTAACCCTGGGTGGCACCGCTTATTTTATGTTCAATGCCGATAAGATGAATTGGTCCTTCAAAGGCCTGGGAGTAGTCCTTATTTTATTTTCTATTCTTACCCCTGGTTACTTATTTGAGCGTCGCAAGTGGGCTGTACCTAGCGAATGTGCCCGATTACTGATCGTTTCAGGTATCGTACTGTCATTGGTTTATCATACTTCTTTTTTCGTTCCCATTTCTATAGGGTTGGGGGTGAACTTATTCTTGGCCACATTTTGGCTCTATAAAATCCAACAATGGTTTGGGACATTGGAAAAGAGAAGAGAAGTGAATCAACCAGAGAATAAAACCACTATTGTATAACAAAAAAACCTGTCTCTTTCCAGAAACAGGTTCCATAAAATCTATAGCTTGTAATATCTATTTTACGCCTTGTTTCACCACTTCGCCTTTGATAAACAATACAGTGGTAGGGTTGTCAGAGTTGGAAGTAATGGTAATCGTTTTGCTAAAATTACCCATTGCAGAAGCATTGTATTTTACTTCAATTTTTTTGGTTTGCCCCGGCATAATAGGTTCTTTAGGGTATTTAGGAACTGTACACCCACAAGAAGTCTGTACATTGGTAATGATCAAAGGAGCAGTACCTGAGTTGGTGAACTCAAAAGAAGTTTCTACTGGTACACCTTGCTTGATTTTACCAAAGTCGTGTACTTTTTTGTCCCACTTAAACTGGGGACCATTGACAGTGTTGGAGGGAGTAAACGCGAAAATTCCGGCTACTGCTACCACAAGTGCTAAAAGAATAAATAATTGTTTTTTCATTGTTGTGTCTTAAATTTTTTTGTCAAAAAAATCTATTCACAAAACGCATAAACCAATGAATAGTTATGATTTTGGGAGGGCAAAGGTACAAAATATGTGTTTTTTATACGAAAATTTTGACTATTAAAATCTTTACCATACTTTTGCTCCTGCATGGCGGTACGACTAGCTCCCTGTAACCTCCCCAGGGTCGGAAGGCAGCAAGGACATCAGGTCGTAGCAGTGCGATACTGTCGTGCTTTTTTACTCGTCTTTTTTTTCGAAAAACCTCTCTACTCCCTTTGTTTTTGCTGAGAAAGTTTGAATATTTAGGAAATCTAATCCTAGAAATAAACAACTAAGGCAATGAATCACTCAATTTTTAAAAACTCCATCAAAAAATCATATCTTGGTTTTACTCTACTTATTAGTTTATTAATTCTTACTTCCTGTAACAACTCACCAAAACATGTTGAGTTCATACCCAAAGATGCTCAAATGGTTGCTGCTATAGATGTCCCCTCCATTTTTAAAAAAGGGAATGTCAATAATATCAATGATTTAAAGTTATTTTTCCTTTTCAGGAAGCAAATAAGAGTTGGTAATAAAAGACTTGCCTTCTTGCTCGATGATATCATCGAGGAACCAGCTACTACTGGTATCAACTATCAACAAGATTTATTCTATTTTGTGATTAATTCCGCAAAGGATGAAAGTTTCAGCGCTTTTGCGTGGGGTATAAAAGATCAAAAAAAATTCAACGCATTCACTGAAAACCTTTTCGATAAATTAGGGGGAGAATATGACTTGGAAAAACGTAAAAATTATCGACGCATCACAGTAAATCGTACACTTGGCTTGGCTTGGGATGACCAAAAGGCTGTATTAATCATCCCCGAAAATTATAGAAGTAAGGAGAATATAGATTTTGGATTACAATACCTGATGAAAATCAAAGAAAGAGATCAGTTGGCGAAACAAGATAAATTTCAAAGATTTTTGAATGATAAACAAGATATCAGTCTTTGGTTATCTTCTAACCTGTTTGAAAATATGTATCCTTACTCAAAGTGGTTTAAAGAAAGTGAATATGACCTTACCAATAACTATTGGTCTTCTCATATCAACTTTGAGGATAATGATATTCACATTACTATGAAAGTGGATTACAACAAGAATATGCAAAAACAATTGAAAAAGCATTCTTTTGATCCACCCAATAAATCAAACGCTTCCCTACTCAAGTATTTTCCCAAGAAGCACTACGGAGTAGCGAGCATTTCTCTGAAAACGGAGAGCGTTTATCAAGCGTTAGAGTCTACCAAAGCTACCGCATCTTTTAAAGGTTTTGAGGAAGCTACCAATATTCCAATGAAAAAAATATTTGATAATTTACAGGGCAATATGGTAGCTAGTTTATTCAATATCGAAAAAAAGACCATTTCTTATCAGGTATATGACTATGAATATGATGATGACGGAAACTACCAACAAGTAGAAAAAACAAGAGAAAAGGAGATAGTGGTTCCTTCAGGTGCCATAGCAGTGGACCTGCAAGATCGTAAATTAATACAAAAGTTAATCAAAAGTTTTGCGGCAAATGAAATAAAAAAAAGAGGTTCATATATTGAAATAAAAAACGGGAGAAGTTATCCTATATATCTTGCATACAACGACAATGTTGCGTACCTCACTAATGATTTAAAAGCAGTAAAAAAATTTAAAAATGGAGGGTTTGATGAACACTTGGGTCAATCAGAAAGAAAAACAGCCATCGTAGACAATCAACTTTTCTTTTGGATGAACTTAGACTTTAGCAATTACCCTCGTGAAACTAGAAAAAATATATTCGGCAATGGAAATGACGAACAACAACGAATGCTTAAAATTTGGAACAGCTTTGCACGAAATATTCAGATAACTTACCGCAACCAAGAATCCTTAAAAATCAAGTTTACCATCAATGAAGATGAAGGCAATAGTCTACACAACTTGATCAACATTATTGATAGGCAAAGTAAATTTTTCCAGGCAAGGTAAGAAGTAATGCCTGATATTATTTTGTTATATAGCATAATAATATCAGGCAACTGAATAGTTTTTCTACTACCCCAATAATGATTTTTAATATCTAAGAATAATATTGACAAAAAGAAAACTTTGGATTCGTGACTTATTCTATTACCTTTGATGCTGTGAGTACGATTGCTCCTTGTAATCCCCCAGGGTTGGAAAACAGCAAGGGCGTCAGGTCGTAGCTTCGTGACTCACTTTTTTATTTTATCCCTTCTAAGAAATACCGTAAATGATGAACATCATTACGGAACTCATAAACATTTACCACCTACATTGTAGTTTAAACCTTGATATAAGTAATCAATGCATTACTTTACTCTTTGGTCTTTTCTTTATATTTACTTATTGAAAAATTACTCTAAACAAATGCTTCTGCTATGAAAAAAGAACAATACAGAAATGTGATATTGTTATTATTAGGTAGTATAATCCTGAATGCCTGCGCCGTAAAAAAGAGCATTAGTTTGGTTCCTAAGAGTAGTCAAAGCGTAGGGGTGGCCAATCCTCAAAGTATCATCCAAAAAGGAAAACTCAACCAATTTTTTAGCTCGGTACTCGTTAAAGAAGCTCAAAGAAAAGCCCGAAAAGATGCTCAAAACATTGCGCAACTACTGAATGACATCTCCCAAAATCCAGCAATTACCGGACTCACTGCCAAACAAGACATTTTCATGTTTACCCTTACTCAGAAAAACAAAAAAATTAACTGTCTGGCGTTTGGCATCAAGGACAATCAAAAGTTCACCAAGCTTGTAAAAAGATTATCGGAACAAGGCAGATTAGAAAAAACAAAAGGCTATCAGCGTTTCATTGTACCAGGTGAATATGGCCTTGGTTGGGACCATAAACGAGGTGTTTTAGTACTCTATCCAAACTCCAAGTACTACATCAATCTTGGTGATAAGATACACTACTTGATGAAGCTCAAAAAAAAGAACCAACTCCAAAACGAAAAAAAATTCCAAGCTTTTTTGGCTAACAGAAAAGACATCAGTTGGTGGGTAGCTTCCTATATTTTGGAAGAACAACTCAACAGAAAAGCATTTAAGGAGGGTACCCCTCCTAAGTCAGAAAAATATGTTCAAACTCACTTAGATTTTCAGGATAATCAGGTATCGTTTAAGGTAAAAGTAGATTTAGACGAAGATATTCAAAAATTATTGAACGAGTATAAATTGGAGAATGCCCCCTCTTCGCTTCAATCTCTACTCAAATACTTTCCTAAAAAAAACTTGGGATTGGCCAGTCTATCGGTCAACTTATCACCTTATCTACAAAATGAGCGTCTGCAAAAGCTTTTGGAAGACACGCCTGATAAAAAGTTGGAACGAATGGTGGGTTTGAAAACCAAGAAATTTTTAGAGCAACTAGGGGGCAGCCTCATCATCAGTTTTCTGGATGTTGACCAAGAAACAGTGAGCTATTATGATAAAAAATGGGACGAAGACCAAGAAGAATATGTGATAGATAGCATTCCAAAAACTAAAGAGGTGAGCATTCCACGCATTGCGGTATCAGTCAGCATTAAAAACAATGCATTTATGAAGCGTTTGATGAAAAGCATCCCTCAAGAGGGCATCACCTATCAAGATAATTACTTCAAACTAAACTCGGGTAAACAGACATTTTATTTGGCGTACAATCAAGAAGCAGTGTACTTCACCAATCACCTGGAAAGCATTCAAAAGTTTAACCAGGGAGGCTATTCGGAGCACCTCGGGAAATCAAGCCTCCAATCAACCCTTATGAACAGCTTGTTCTTTGTTTCTCTCAATATCAATTTAGATGATTACCCTCCTATTGTTCAAAAAGAAATCAGGAACCCCAAGCAAGATACCGATGATTTTTGGGAGGTATGGAACAAGTTTGCAAAAACGTTGGAATTCAGTTACCTCACTCAAGATTCTTTTCAAATGGCATTGAAAATGACCCAAGTTGAAGGAAATAGCCTATTCAACATTCTTTCTACCATCAAAGATTATTATGAGCTTTCCCAAAAGAAGTAACCTCCTACAACCACATTGTTCCGCCTACGGCTCATTGTTACATTGTTGAATGGTTAACGCTTCGCTTATTGTTAAATGGCTAAATGGTTGCGCCAAGCGATGATTAACTTGTCTCGCTTTGCGCTCATTTTTCACTTTTCACTTAATTTCCTTCGGCTTTGCTCAGGACTTCGGGTTGCGTGAAGCGACGTATCACTTTTCATTTTACGTTTTACATTTTTCACTTAATTGCTACCAACTAAAGAAAACTGTGGACTATGGACCGTCGACTGTGGACTAACAAAACTATGGACTGAGCACTAAACAAAAATCCCTTCAAAACCGCTCTTAATTCAGGCTTTTGCTTAATTTTGCCTTGTAATAAATTTAGCATTATTAAATCGAGGTTTCCAAACTAAGACGTTGTATGAAGTTTTTTATCGATACCGCCAATCTGAATGACATTCAGGAAGCACAAAATTTAGGAGTTTTAGACGGAGTAACTACCAACCCATCGTTGATGGCCAAAGAAGGCATCACGGGCCGCACCAATGTGATGGCTCACTACGCCAGAATTTGTGACATTGTAGATGGTGATGTAAGCGCCGAAGTCATTGCTACCGACTATGAAAATATCATTCGTGAAGGAGAAGAGTTGGCTGAAATCCATAATCAGATTGTAGTAAAAGTCCCTATGATCAAAGATGGAGTACGTGCTCTAAAGTATTTTTCTCAGCAAGGTATCAAAACCAATTGTACATTGGTATTTTCGGCAGGTCAAGCGTTATTGGCTGCCAAAGCAGGAGCTACCTATGTGTCTCCCTTTATTGGTCGTTTAGACGATGTAAGCACCGATGGACTACAATTGATCGAGCAAATTGTACACATCTACGATACCTACAAGTTCAAAACCCAGGTATTGGCTGCCTCTATTCGTCATACAATGCACCTAATCAAGTGTTCTGAACTAGGTGCTGATGTGGCTACCTGCCCCTTGAAAGTCATCCTGGGCTTGCTCAACCACCCCTTGACTGACAGTGGTTTGCAGAAGTTCTTGGCTGATCACCAAAAAGCCCAAGAAACCGCAAAGGCTTAGTAACGTGTTCGCAATACCTGTCTAGTTTGCTCTGCTGCCTGAATTGCTGGGCTTCGTTACTTTTCTTGGCAATAGCGCTGCTATTCCCGCAAAAAGTGTCTCACCCAACAAATCCATGCATATGACCAAATTGGACACTTATTTTGAACATTTACTTAATCTCAATTCCAAACCTATTTACCAACCTGACAAGTACTGAGTACTTGTCAGGTTGCAATTAATAGCTACTCAACCCTCAATTTTGGCGTACCAT
>CALDJV010000558.1 GCA_937899305.1 uncultured Cytophagaceae bacterium | reverse complement strand
TTTGAAAGTCTACAAAAAGATATAAAGGAATTGATAGCTATGTTAATAAGTTCTATCAAAACCAGTAAAACAAACATGGCTTCTTCTAAACAATAGAACAATGTTGATTTACCTCACTACCTATCATTTTTCATTTTACGTTTTACATTGTTCACTTTATTGCTTTTCACTTAATTGACTAACCCGTTGGGCTTGTACCAAATGACGATAATTGTGTAGGTTGATGAAAAGAAAGACATCACCCAGGCGAAAACGGATAAGCGGACCAATGGCAGAGGTTACCTTGATTCGGTTGAGGTTTACCTGGGCTGCTTCGTCAGCTTGAGCCATAAACGTAGTCATATATTCGGCAAACGCTTCCCTTACTTTGGGGTTTCTTTGGATCAAGTTGCGCGGTTCGAAACTCTTCAGCGTCTTTACTTTGCGTATTGGTTGATTGTTTTCATCCAGGCGAAAGCTATTGGTGAATTTCTGTCCAATAAACCCAGTTTTAAAAATTTCGGTAGCCTGGTAACCCTTGGCGATTCCTTGCTGAATGCCTTTTTCTATTTTGGGTAAATAACTACGAAAAGTAATATTCAAGTGCTCCAAACACTCGCCTACACTCCATTGACCAGGGGTAGGGGATTGGTACAATTCGTCTTCCGATAGGTGGGCAAAACTTTTTTGAACCATTTCCAAGTCTTTGAGGGCATCCGCCTTGGCTTGTTGAAGTAATTCCTGTGCATTTATTTTCATTTGTTGTAAGGTATTAATAATGATTGATAAATTATTGACAATCAGTTTTTAGATGGTATACCACAAAGTTATTATTAAAAAAAAATGCCTCAATTGATCTAGATCAAGAAGTCAGAGGTTCTTTACTTTTCGGCGCAACCTGCTAAAGGTTTCAGGCGTCATGCGAAGGTAAGAAGCCAAATATTTTTGTGGAATCAATTGAATACATCGAGGGCTCTGAGTCATCAGGCGACGATAGCGCTCTTCTGCAGTATAAGACAAAATAGCTACTTCCCGATTGGCTTTACCCACCAGAATTTCTTCGGCAATGCGCCTGCCCCACCGTTCTACCACTTTGTATTGCTGATATAAACGCTGTAAATTTTGATAACTAAGGCGCAGCAACACACTATTGCTGATGGTTTCGAGGTAATACTTGGCGGGGGTTTGGGTAATGAACGAATCTACGATGCCCGAATAGCTATGATCGTAGGCAAAAGCTACGCAAATTTCTTCACCATCTACCAAATGAAAGCCTCGTTGTACTCCTTCTTCTACAAAATACAAATAGTGTTCAGTTTGTCCTGGTTGAGTGAGGTAAGTGTTTTTGGGATAGCTCACCAATTCCCAATACTGAATAAAGTCATCCCACTCTTGGGATGAAAAGCCCACTTTTGAAAAAATGACTTCTTTGAGATGTTGACGGGCCAATGCCTCAAGTGATGGTTTCATAGAATGAAAATAGTTTTTTTGTTGAGGATTGTCAAGCGAGCTGATGAGTTGACAACATTGGAATATGCAGTAAATTATCTATATTGAGCAAAAATACTTAAAACAGGATAGATAAATGCAAAGAGTTGCTATAGTTACCGGAGCCTCTCGGGGAATTGGCCGGGCCATTGCGCTGGAACTGGCCCAGCAAGATGTAGAGATGATATTGATTGCGCGTAATCAACAAGAACTGACTGACTTGCAAGTTGAGATTCAGAAAAAGGGAGGAAAAGCCGATGCATATGCTTTAGATATTGCGAAAGCCGACGAAGTAACCCAAACCATAGCAAACATCTTGGATAAGCACTCGAAAGTAGATTATTTGATTAACAATGCGGGGGTAGGTAGTTTCCAGGAATTTGACGCCTTTGACGAAGCTGAATTAGATCGGATCATGAATGTCAATGTCAAAGGGACCTTTTTGCTTACCAAGGCGTTGGTAACCCACTTCAAGGCACAACGACAAGGCCATATTCTAACGATTGCCTCCGATGTGGCAAAGCGTACCTTTCCTAATGGATCGATATATTGTGCCAGTAAGTATGCACAAGATGCTATGATGGCTGCTTTACGCAAAGAAGTGCGTAGTTTTGGTATCAAAGTAAGCACTATTTATCCAGGTTTGGTAGATACTCATTTTAATGGTAATCAGCCAGGAGCATCGGTAAATCAAGGTTGGCTCAAGCCTGAAGACATTGCCCAGTCGGTCAGTTATGTCATCAATGCTCCTGCCCACGTAGTGGTAGATGAATTGATGATTCATCCGTTAGAGCAAGCGTATTAGTAAAACCTATATCTTTACCCCAATCACCAAAATATCATCTCGTTGTTGTACCTCTTGTTTAAAATCGCGCAAGGTCTTTTCCAGAGATTGTTTTTGGTGTTGAATCGATTCAGTTGCTATTTCTTGCAAAAGCTGTTTGAAGCGTTTTCGTCCAAAGCTTTTGCGTTTCACATTGGAAGTGTCACTGTAACCATCCGTGCTTAAATAAAGCATGGTCCCGGGAGATATTTGAGCTTCCTCGGTGTTGAAATTGGTGTAGTTGAGTCCCTCGATGCCCCCAATGTTTTGGCGATCTCCCTTCACTTCTTGCAATTGGTGCTTTGCTACATAATACAAGGAGCGATTGGCTCCCGCAAATTTCAAAGTGATGGCGTGCTGGGTCTTGCGAATGCTACACAGACAAATATCCATGCCGTCTTTGTTGCGGGTTTGGTCTTGGCGCAATACTTTACGAATTTGCCGGTGTAATTGGTCCAGAATTTCTCCTGGTTGAGGTGCTTCTTGTTCATTTACAATCTCATTGAGCAGCGAATATCCTAACATGCTCATGAAGGCTCCAGGTATGCCATGACCAGTACAATCTACTGCTGCCAAAAAACTTTGACCATTTACTCTTTTAAACCAATAAAAGTCACCACTTACAATGTTACGTGGTTTGAAAAATACAAACGATTTTGGAAATACTTCCTGTATTTCTTGCATAGGGGGCAGCAAAGCTTGTTGAATGCGCTGAGCGTAGGTAATGCTGGCCAGCATTTCTTTGTTTTTTTTGGTAATGTTTTCGTGGGCAATTTTGAGCTCTACGTTTTTTAGGCGGTGAATTTCCTTTTCTTGCTCCGCTTTTTCGGCCGCAAAGTTGGCTTCCAGTACATTCAGTTTTTTGTCGGTTGCTTCGCTCATTACTTCCGACTTTATTTGATGAAATAATCGAATATGATGGTAAGCTTGCTGGTAATCCTGAGTCAGTTCGTATAGTTGAGCAAGTTTTTCATGACATTGATAAATCTTGGTGCGGGAATGAATACTGTGGGCAATCTCTAGGGCCTCTGTTACTTCAGCCAATGCCTCCTGATATTGTTTTTGCAGGGTTTTTACTTCGGCTAAAGACAGCAAACTACTCACCAAGGCTGGCTTGAGTTGGTAATGCTTGCGTATTTGATAGCTCTCGAGATAAGCCTGGTTGGCCTCCTCAAGTTGCTTTTGGGCAAGTTTAATGTTACCGAGCTCGAAGTGAATCCGGGCGGCCTGCATCCATTGATTGTATTTTTTCGAAAATCCTTTGGCTTCCTCTAAATATTGTAAAGCTTCTTGATGTAAGCCTTTTGCCCGATAAACCGTACCCAATCCTAGTAGTGTCCATCCTTCCAAGTCAGGATTGTAACGTGTCATGACCCGCACTATGGCCAATGTTTGGTCATAATACTTGATAGAATTATCATAGTTTTTTAGGTCATAATTATAAACCCCCAAAGTCCAATAAAGCCATACCTGGGCTTGAGTTTCTTGGCGCTGATCCAAAAACTTAATATTCTCTAAGACATAATTCATGGCCAGCTCATGGTCACCGTTACTCCACATAATCATGGCTTCTATCAAACAGACTTCTCCCCATTCGTAATAATAATCGAGGCTGGCCATAATTTCTCGACTTTCCTGAAGCTGTTTTTTAGCCAACTCGATGTTAGCCAGATGCCAATTTTGATACCCAAAGCCTTTCAAACAGGATGCTTCTCCTTTTTTATAACCAATTTTTTTGGCAAGTAGATAAGCCTCTTCAGCCAATTCTATGCTTTTTTGAGGAGGAAAAGTATTACGACTACGATCACAAAACAAGCAAACTTCATCTATTCGAGCTACTTCATCCTCGATTGCCTCAAAGTTTGGAATGTCTTGATTAAAGGTATCTTCTTTCATTAGTTCGTTATTAGTTCATAGTCCGGAGTTGATAGTTTTCTTCAGTCCATGGTCAAGGGGCCATTAATTGAATGAAAAGTGAAAAACGTAAAATGAAAAATAATACGTCGCTTCGCGTAACCATTTAGATCCTTCCTTTGTCAGGAGAACTGCAACAATGAGCGCAGCGGAGCAATTTATATAAAGGTAGTGACTACCTTAAAGAAAACTTGTCAGCTATTTTACAGTTTCTGAACAAAAAACTGACTGTATGATAATATGATACGACAGAAGCAGAAGTTGGTTTTCTTTTGATAACCTGATTGGGTAATCCACCAAAAATAGCTTTTGAAAGATCAAGGTTTTTGGGTTTCAGCTTGGTATTTCTTTATTGTCCATCGATTTTACTCACAACAATACACTGCAAATATTGGGCGAGCCTGTGGAATATTGTTAAGCGTTTAAAGCTTATTTTACAAGGAATTTTAAGCACTCATTCTCCAAGCATATGGCTTAATCAGGTGCTTATTTTTGAACCTGTGTTTTAATGGTTACAATGTGACCAAGAAATCTTCAAAATCCTGGGCTACTTGTTGCAAATAAGCTCTACCTTCCACATTTTTTAGCATAAACTCAGGCAGAGAATCCAATCCATGCTTTCCTGCTAATATTCCAGTACAAACCGACGCCAATGAATCTACATCACCCCCCATTTGAACGGCCAATTGAAGCCCATCAAAAGTATCTTGGGCATGACAAAGTACATACAATACACTCAAGCCAGTAAGCATGGCATCTGAGGGCAATCCGTTGATACCGGGTAAGAAACGAGGAGTTACAATGGGCTGGGGGCCACAGAGCACTTCATAATGATGGGGCTGTAGGGCTTCAGGAGGAGGCAATTTGGCCACCTGAGCAAGTTGCGACTCAGTTTCTTGGTCTTGGTGACGAACTTTGGTGAGGCAATGGCGAATCAAGTCTTGAGGAGCGCCCTGTTGGACCAATAAAAAATGAGTGGCTTCGGCTACCAACCGACTCGCCACTTGAGCTTTGGGGTGAGGGTGGGTAGCATTGGCATTGATAAGGGCATAATTGGGTATGAGGTGGGCAGGCAAAAAACCCAACGGTACTGCTCTGGATACCGGGGCATTACCAGGGTAATTTCTTTTTTGTTGAAAAGCCCTCACTTCATCTATATTTCGGGTGCCATCAAATACCCATTGCATAGAGCCATGCCCATTCCGACCAAAGCCTTTTTTATCCTGACCTTGCAAATATTCCTGAGTGAAATGAGTTACCAATGTATCGGGGGTAAAGTCTTGCTCATCGAGCAAAGCTTTGATCAACCCAACGGTCATTTCGGTGTCATCGGTATAGTCCCAGGAGGTGTAGTTTTGGGTAAATGCTTCAGCAGGAGGGAAGTTGGCCGGCTTGTCAACTAAATGAGCAGCAATAGAATCTCGGGCATTGACCAAACCACTGAAATCTACGTGAGACTTGATCCAGTCACGGTCCTGAAATTCTACTCCTGCTCCAAAGGCATCACCAATGGCGATGCCGAGTAATACATCTGAAAACGACATGCGTCTATACAGTTTCTTCTACCAATTTAGGTTTGGCTTTCTTATAAGGAGGATTGGGATTGATCTTGGTAGGCTTCAACCGAATAATGTGTAGCGCATTCAATATCTTGATGACCACAAATGTAGGGTCCAATTCGTGCCACTTGTACCCAAAGTTGGCTCGGTAGCCATGGGCGTGGTGGTTATTGTGATACCCTTCTCCCATCATAAATACATCTACTGGCATGATGTTGGTCGCAGTTTCTCTCACTCTAAAGTTACGGTAACCATATTTGTGAGCAATCCAGTTGATGATGACCCCGTGGAAAGGTCCCATGGTGATGTGGATAGGAAGGAACAAGAACATCCACCAGTGCGTGGCAAAAGCTACGTAGAATGCAATGTAGGCTGCCGCCCAAATAGCGCGACTTTTCCAGCTATCGGCCCAACGATCAAACGCCCACCATTCAGGCAAATCTTTAGTGTAACGTTCCTCTAAGTCCATTCGATCAGCAAAAATTTCCTGATAAACTCCCTTTGTTTTCCACATCATCGTAAACGGGTCGGGATCAAAAGAAGGAGAGTGAGGATCGTTTTCGGTATCAGCGTAAGCATGGTGCAAACGATGCATTGCTCCGTAAGCATAAGGGCTCAAATAAGAAGACCCTTGCGTAATATAAGAGAATATGAAAAAATATCTTTCCCAGAATTTGGACATTGTAAACATTTTGTGCGCAGCATAACGATGCTGGAAAAAGGTTTGCGAAAACAATGACAAATACCAATGAGCGATTAGAAAAATAAATATAATCATTCTTGTGTGTAGTTTTTTTGATTTGTCTGTAAAGATAGTTTCTGAATACTTATGTAAGTATAGGCTTGATTACAGATAAAATGAATGTTCAAAATTAGGGGATTTTCTGAAAAAAAACGCACCCTGATGGCTAAAATAATAAATTGAATTTATTTACCATTCAATTACAGCCGAAATTCCAAACTGAACTTTGAGAAAGTTTGTTCAGATTTTAGCAAATAAAATGCAATGAAATAAAACTTTAAGAAGATAAAGTAGGAGTATTTGGGTTGAAGTTTGGTTTTTTTAGTTGGTAGTTTCTTTAGTCCACGGTCCACAGTCGATAGTCCACAGTTTTCTTTAGTTGGGAGTTCGTAGTCAGGAGTTGGTAGTTTTCTCCAGTCCACTAGTGCTCTGGGGCTTAAATAAATTATGAATTAAAATGTTATATTTGTAG
>CALDJV010000557.1 GCA_937899305.1 uncultured Cytophagaceae bacterium | reverse complement strand
ATCGCTGGGTTGTATGCTACTAAAATACATGTGTATTTAAGCTTAAGAGAATGATTTTTTTACCCTGTAAATATATATTAATTTTATGTTGGAAAAAAACTCATACAATGCAGACAATGTTTGCTTTAAGATCGAGACGACTTCTGGTACCTAAATAAAGGTATGATATCAGTATTTTAAAGTTGTTCCGATTTTTAATAATGAATGATAGCCCGAACCCTTTACAGGATAAATTTTGCCCACTGCAAAATTGTAAACCTGGTTATGATTCCAAATCGAGCCTGTGGTAAATGCTGCCGTTGGTTAAAGTTTCATTGTTATTGAGTGATACGTTTTCATAGACATCTTAAAAGTCGAGACGACTTCTATAATTTAATCTACACAGTGAAAATATATTCGAATAAAATATCTAAAATATATTACGACCACCAATTACATGTGATTCGTATTCGCTTCGCTGGATACTCCGATTCACCGCTTTACCGCGAAGCCTGGACCAATGCCCTACAAATTGCCAAAGAAAACCATTGTAATCACTGGTTTTTAGACCAGCGTAATTGTTATGGGATTACAAAACAAGATCTGGAGTGGCTTACCGAGCGATGGTACCCTCAATCGGTAGAAGAGATGGATCGCTTGAACCTGCAAGAAAAAAGAGTCAATACATTTTTGTTGCCCTTGAATATTACCAGTAGTTTTTTTACGAAGATAACGTCTTATCATCGTCAAACCAAACCTATCAGCCATCGAGGTAACTTTTACTTTACTCACGAGACTCAAGCGTTACATTTTTTGAATCAATCTGCTTGATAATTTAGGCTTCACAAATGTACTGACTGACCATTGTAATAATTGTATATTACAAATATACTTGACTAAAACTCAAAAAGCAGAGGCCAGTCACAACCATCATATCATTCCTATCCTGATATTTGAACATATTTTTTTCGTTCCCTACTTTTTTGGGGCCTGCTCAATGCGGCAAGATCTCCTTCTATACCAAAAAATTACCTATTTTTCATTTCACCCATCAACGGAGATTACTCAAAATGATTTCCGTATCTTGTTTGACATTCTTAAGGCAATTAATCATAGGTGTTAGCCTATTCCCAAAAATAAATGTCGTTCTCTAACTGATTTTTTGCCGATCAAAAATTGGGGGATTTCTACCTGATGTTGTTTAAAGTGAGAAATGTAGCTGGAGGAAAATAATGGTTTGTTAAAAAAATGATAAATTCAATGTATCTACTTTGTTTTGGACATGTTTTGTAAGCTAGCCGACATTTATTGATATTTGAAGCCGTCAATTTTATTAAAAATTACAGAAACAAAACCAAAAACCTATGTATACCAGAATAATGGGATGGATTTTCGTTTCCCTGTTTTTTGTTGCTTGTCAAGGACCCAAAAAAGGGAACGAAAACCAGCAAGAAGCAACCGATACGACAAAGGCTACCACTGCCGAGAATCAATTACCCAAACCAGCCAATGAGTTTGTGGGTAATATAGAAACGACACACAATAAGGCCGCTTTTCTGCAAAAAAAGGCAGTACAGTTTGATTTTGACCTCACGTTTGGAGGGAAAGCAATCATGAAAGCCAAGTTGACTTTGTTGACCAATTCTAGCAAAGGACTGATTGAAATGGCCAATGGTCAAAAGATTGTGTTTGACCAGAGCAAAGTGTTTCATTCAGCCGATATGGAAAACACCCAAGGGGTAAGATTCAACGCCTATACTTGGGGCTACTTTTTTATGCTTCCTTATAAGTTGAGCGATGCAGGTACTAAATGGAACGAATACCCTGCGGATACCCTTAGTAAACAAAAAGCATATGACGTACAAAAGTTGACTTTTGAGGGCAGTACGGGTGACTCTCCCGAAGATTGGTACATTGTGTATGCCGATAAAAATACCCACCAATTAGATGTGGCGGCTTACATTGTGACCGCAGGAAAGTCTAAAGAAAAAGCCGAGGCAGACCCTCACGCGATTGAGTACCTCAACTACCAAAAAGTAGATGGCATACCAGTGGCTACCCAATGGGCGTTTTGGGGATGGCGAGCTGACAAAGGATTGACCGAAAAAATTGGAGAAGCCAATCTTTCCAATGTGAAGTTTGTAGAGGTGGATGACAGCTTTTTCAAAGCCGAAGGAATGAAAGAGATGGCGGCGAAATAATTTAAATTAACATAATATATTGTTATTGAAAGGTGGTAGTGATACCACCTTTTTTTTATATGGTTTAAAGATCATGCGTTTTAATATTGGTCGCAGTCTGAGGAATGAGTTCCAACTACCTGTACAATTTGCACTGCACCAAAGATGGCGGTTATGCCTACGGCCTCTGTTATAACCAGACCCCAATCTATTTTAGTCATAGCTAAACCCAAGTTTATATTAGTACCTCCCTGGATACTTTCCATTTGCTTGGTGTTTAAAGCAGTAAATTTTGAGAATTTTTTGTTTTTCATCATTTGTATCTTTTAAAATGAATCTGAACTATTAACTAGACTGGTGGGTACTGCAGCTAGGCGTTGTAACTCCATTGCAATGTACTGCTCCTCCTTTACCTTTAGGAGGAGTGAGTCCCTTACCATAAACCTGGCGCATTTGCTTGGTATTCAAAGCAGTAAATTTTGAGAATTTTTTGTTTTTCATCTTGTATCTGATTTTAAGTTTGTTCAAATAATTTTGGTAATGCAAAGAAAAACAAAAAGGAAAGCAATGGCTTGGACATATGATACAACTGTCTGGAGATATCATTCATTTTTACAATGATCACGGAAAATTGTGGAAGTTTGAAAATTCATCAGACGATAATTTGGCTAAATTGCAGCAATTATTTCAAAACCTGATGACTCATTTTGGAATCGAGCCAGTCCAGGAGTCATAGGTAAATAATGCTACAAAACAAAAAATGATGTACACTATAGCAAATGCCCAAAAATCAGATTATCAGGACATTATCAAAATTTGGGAGGCGTCAGTAAGGGCCACCCATCATTTCCTGACCGAAGAGGATATCCAATATTTCAAGCCCTTGATTTTAGATCAATACCTGGATGCGGTGACACTACGAGTAGCGCGGGATGAACAAGGTATCATCGTGGGATTTTTAGGGGTAGCCGAGCAAGGTCTGGAAATGTTGTTTCTCGATCCTGGACACATTGGCCGGGGACTGGGGCGCCAATTGACTGAATATGCTTTTGATCATTTTCAGATTAATAAAGTAGATGTAAACGAGGCCAATCCCAAGGCGGCGGAGTTTTATAAAAAAATGGGATTCAAGGTAGTGAGTCGCTCCGAAGTAGACAGCAGCGGAAAACCATACCCTATATTGCATATGGAACTTGCTGAGTAGTTTAGTTTTATAGTTAGGAGTTTTTGCTTTCAAGTCCACAGTCGACGGTCCATAGTCCATAGTTTTTTAGTTCGGAGTTGGTAGTTTTTTTAGTGGCTAGTCAATGGTTCATAGTTTTAGGCCGCTTTGCGCAACCATTTAACCATAGAGCAATAAGCCGAAGGCGGAACAATAGGACAATATAACAATGAGCGAAGCGGAACAATTTAATAATACAGCCTTGTAAAAAACACACCCATGAATGATGAAAGTAAGCCACGTTTGACTCGTTTGGCGGCTATATTAACCTTGTTACAATCCAAGCCCTTGATTACGGCGCGTGAACTTGCTGAACATTATCAAGTGAGTATTCGCACCATTTATCGAGACATTCGCACGCTGGAAGATTCAGGAGTACCCATTGTGGTAGAAGAGGGCAAGGGTTATTCATTATTAGAGGGTTACCACTTGCCACCGGTTATGTTTACTGAGCAAGAAGCCAACGCTTTGATTACCGCCGAGCAGTTTATGTTACAGGATAAAGACCAATCGCTGGTAGAGAGTTATAGAGATGCGGTTGCCAAAATAAAAGCAGTGCTTCGAAACTCTCAAAAAGCCAAGGCTCAATTATTGTCAGAGCGGATACAAATTCGGGTAAACCTAGCCAACGAAAAAACCAGTGAATATTTGACTTCACTACAATTGGCCATTACCAATTTCCAACTCATTAAACTACAGTACCTTTCTCTGCAAGGACAAGCTTCGGAACGTTTGATTGAGCCTTTTGCAGTATACAGCACCCAAGGCAATTGGATATTGATTGCCTTTTGTCGTTTGCGAAATGATTTTCGGGCCTTTAGATTAGATTGCATGCAAGCCTTGGAAGCACAAGAGGAGTACTTTGAACCTCATCCAATCTCCCTTCAGGAATATTTTGAACAATGCCGAAAAAAAATGTTGACTACCCCTGACATACCCTTGTCACCATCGCCCATTACCTTTGAAGCATCAAAAACAACAAACAACCAAAACAACAAATCAAGTAATGGAAACAACAACAATTGATGCATTCAAAGTAATCGGTATCAGCACTCAAACTACCAATGCCAATGGCCAGGGGGCAAAAGACATTGGTGCATTATGGCAAAAATTTATGTCCGAAGGAGTGATGCAAAAAATTCCAAACAAAGTGGGAGGGGAGATATATTCTATTTATACGGATTATGAGGGTGACTATACCCAGCCTTACACGGTTTTGCTGGGATGTGCAGTGGCCAATTTGGATCAAATTCCTGAGGGAATGACAGGTAAGTCATTTGATGGAGGAACTTATACTCAATTTACCGCCAAGGGAAGTCTCGAGGACAATGTAGTGGTAAATGAATGGATGAAAATATGGGATTCAGACCTTCCCCGAGCTTACACGGCTGATTTTGAGGTATTTGGTGAAAAAGCCCAAAACCCGGCTGATGCTGAAGTAGACATTTTTATTGCGTTGAATGAATAACCTTTATTAAACTGCTCGGCTTGTTTTTAAACGAGCCTGTCTGATAAGTCGAAGGCCGACAAATTTTCTTTAAGAAAAATGGGTTTTAGGCAAATCTATACCTGACAGGTTTTCAAAACCTGTCAGGTAGGCTGTTCAGAATTTAAAAAAAGTACCCTGTGTTTTTGGCGCCTTTATGAGTTTCAGAAATTAGAGTAGTTCTATTGTTAGAATAATATACTCATTTAAATCTTGTGATAAAAGTGAAAGACGTTCAATGCCACCAGAGGCCCCTCTTACTCTCCCCAAAAGGGGAGAAAACGTCGCGGAGAAGCTACCGCGAGTAACGTTCCTCCCCTTTCGGGGAGGTTAGGAGGGGCTTGGTTGGTACTCAACTTCTTTGATAAAAACCAGGGGAAGAAATTCACTAATTCTGAACAGCCTACCTGTCAGGTATGATACAATATATAAAATATTATTTTGCTTAAAGTACATTACGAGACAACCTCATTTAGCAATTTAACCATCAAACAATTAGATCAAAATGCTCAACAACATCGAAAAATATTACGATGAACAATCCGAACCAATCAAAAGCTGCTTGTTGGCTTTACGCCAATTGGTTTTGGGTTTGGACGAACACCTCAATGATGCCTGGAAATACCGGATGCCTTTTATTTGTTATAAAAATAAAATGTTTTGCTATTTCTGGACTGATAAGGTCACCAAAGCACCTTACATTGGGGTATGCAAAGGAAAACAAATCGATCACCCTTCGCTGGAGCAAGGCAACCGCACCAGCATCAAAATTTTAAGGATTGATCCAAATGAAGATTTACCAGTAGAAACTATTCAAGAGGTTTTAGGCGAAGCTTTGAAACTGTACCAGGACATCTAACTACAAATGCTGCCGTAAATCTCGCAACAACTTGTTCGAGAACACAAATTCGTTCAATTCTTCTACTTCTGCCTTGGTAATTTGCTGGTTGTTGCCTTCCCACACTTTGTGCCCTTGATGTAAAAACATAATGTATTCTCCAATTTCCATCACCGAGTTCATATCGTGTGATACAATAATGGTCGTAATATTGTACTCCTTGGTAATTTCGTGAATCAGATTATCAATTTTAATAGCGGTCAATGGGTCCAACCCAGAATTAGGCTCATCCACAAACAAATATTTGGGATTCATAACAATAGATCGGGCAATGCCTACTCGTTTTTGCATTCCTCCGCTAATTTCAGAAGGCATTCGTTTAGCAGCATGCTCTAAACCCACCCGCTGCAAACAAAAATGAACGCGCTCCAGTTTGTCATTTTTAGACATACGAGTGAGCATATCTAGTGGAAACATTACATTTTCTTCTACAGTTTTAGAGTCAAACAAAGCGCCTCCCTGAAACAGCATGCCAATCTCTCTACGAATTTCCCTTTTGGTATCTTTATCCCCTCCGGTAAACTCTCGATTATTGAAGTTTACTGCTCCTGTATCGGGCTTCAGCAACCCTACGATACATTTGAGTAATACGCTTTTACCGGTACCACTAGAGCCAATAATCATATTGGTCTTGCCTTGTTCGAATACCCCACTAATGCCTTTGAGTACTTCTTTATCGCCAAACGATTTGATTATATTTTCTATCTCTATCATAAGTTTTCAAAATTCACCCAATGTATACTTTAGAAATGGTGCAGAAACGCAATCTACTTTGGAAGCATTTCTTACTGTTGGGTGTTTACCAGGTTTTTCTGTTTTATTACAGCTTTTTTCCATTACTCCTTTTTTGAATAGAATGTTTCTCAATGAAATAATCTATTTGCTTAGTAATTAACCATCAGAGTTTTATATTTTAAAACCATTGATCCAGGTTCTTCAAATGACATTCATTGAATGTCATAAAGACTTAGCACCCAATATACAGAGTTGTTGGACTACTTTCAGTGAATACCAAGTTAACTCAAGCGATGACTTATCTTGATTCTAAAAGCTCTTCATTGACAAACAAAGGCAAAACTTTTCGCTGATTTATAAAGAGTTGGGGCAACTTTAACGTCTGGTTCTATAAAAAGTTAGTAATTTTTCTGATTTTTTTTGGATTTATTGGTCTCAGCTCTGGGTTAAAACCCTGCACTTTCAGTGCAATACT
>CALDJV010000556.1 GCA_937899305.1 uncultured Cytophagaceae bacterium | reverse complement strand
GGTATAAAGTACCCAATTTTTTGAGTTTACTCAAGGCATTTGGAAAGGTAGACAATTGGTTTTCATTGGCCCGTAATACATTGAGGTTAGAGAGTTCAGTCACGCTCTTTGGTAACTTTTGAAACTGATTTCTAGACAGTATCAGTACTTCCAGGCTTTGGAGTTTACTAAAACTTGGTGGTAAAGTAGTGAGCTGGTTATCGGCCAGCGAGCAAAAAGTCAATTGGGGCAATTTGGTTACTATTTCGGGTAATTCGGTAAAACGGTTTCCAGATAAATGCAAAGTTTTTAGTTTGGTCAACTTACCAAAACTAGCTGGCAAAGTAGTGAGTTGGTTATCAGCCAGTGACAATTCGGTAAGGTTGGGAAGTTGCGCCACAATTTCGGGAAAAGAAGTAAAGTGATTGCCCGACAAATAAAGTTTTTGCAATTTTTTTAACTTGGTGATTTCTTTGGGTAAGTGTTGTAAGGTAAATCCGCCCAAATCCAGCGAAGTGACTCGGTGGGCGTTTCGTACTGCTTTTTTAAACCTCGCCAAAAAGGCATCTCTTTGGGCTTTATCTTTTACATATTGGATGGTAGTGGTGGCAGTAGCCTGGCCTTTTTTGGAGTCAGTGCCTCCACAGCGAGTGAGCAAAAACAAACCTATGATCAATAAAGTAATAGAGGGTCTAATGGGTAAATACCGTTTTCTTGTTTGATTAGTCATTATTTTCAGGTGGATTGGTTGTGTTCTATGAGGTGTATGATAGGCAAAACGAAGCCAAAATAAACGTTCCACTTTGGTTTGATTAAATATCTGGGTTTGATTAAATCATTCTAAAATGGAACGTTACCAACAATCAGGTTGATGTACTATTCATTACTTCTTTACCCGCTCTACATATTCTCCGGTACGGGTATCTACCTTGATGAGTTCCTCATTGTCTACAAACAATGGTACTCGAATTTCTGCTCCGGTTTCCAAAGTAGCCGGTTTCAAGGTGTTGGTAGCAGTATCGCCTTTGAGCCCTGGCTCAGTATAAGTAATGAGTAGTTCTACAAAAGTAGGCGCCTCGGCAAATACTGGCGACTCGTTAGAATCAAAACCAATGGTAATGTTCATTCCTTCTTTTACAAATCGCATGGTATCACCTACCAACTCATCGTTGATCATGGTTTGTTCGTAGGTTTCGTTATCCATACATACCAGGGCGTTTCCTTCCTTGTAAATGTATTGTAATTCTTTAGTTTCTACCCTTTCAATGTCTACCGTTTCACCCGAGCGATAACGATGCTCGATGATTTTGCTTGTACGAATATTACGTAGCTTTACGTGGTACATTGCGCGAGTCTTATTAGGAGTTACGTGTTCGTATTCCATCACTACCCCCAACTCTCCATTCAATCTGATAAATGCACCTCTCGAAATATCTGAAGTAGTTGCCATAAATTCTATAGTTTTTAGGTTTGATAACAAAATTACAAGAAATTTTAGAATAGCAGTAAGGATTTAGATAACCAATTGACATAAAAAAACCCATATTCTAATATCCAGAATATGGGCTTGTTTTTACTTGCTTGATTTTGAATGAGATGGGTTGGTACAACAACCTAATCCATTCAATCATCATTACAGTATAAACTGACTTAAATCTTTGTTTTGAATGAGGTTTGATAGTTTTTCCTCGACCATTTCTTTTGTAACCACAATTTGAGCATTGGGCCCAATGACATCAGGTACATCAAACAAAAACTCATTCAGTAAGTGACTCATCACGGTGTGTAAACGTCGAGCCCCAATGTTTTCTACCTCTAAGTTGATTTGGTAAGCCATTTCAGCCAATTGCTCCAAAGCTTCATCCTGAAAACTCAAGGATACACTTTCAGACTCTAACATGGCTTCGTACTGTTTGGTCAATGCATTTTTGGGTTCCTTCAAAATCTGGTAGAAATCATCTTTGGTCAAGCTATTCAACTCTACCCTGATTGGGAAACGTCCTTGCAATTCTGGAATCAAATCGGAAGGCTTAGATACATGAAATGCACCCGCAGCAACAAACAAAATATGATCAGATTTGAGCACTCCGTATTTGGTATTGATTGTACTACCTTCTACAATAGGTAACAAATCTCGCTGTACTCCTTCACGGCTTACATCGGGGCCACTGCCACCACCGCCAGTACGACGAGCGATTTTATCGATCTCATCAATAAAAATCATCCCGGTATTTTCAGCCTTTTTCAATGCCTCTTCCTTCACCTCATCCATGTCAATGAGCTTATTTACCTCTTCTTCTAGCAGTATCTTGCGCGCTTCAGCAATGGTTACCTTTCGTTTTTTACTCTTCTTGGGCAACATCCCACTAATCATCTCCTGAATGTTCATCATCGCCATTTCATCCATTCCGGGGCCCACCATGCCTACATTACCCATGCCACTTTGCGAAATGTTGATCTCGATTTTACGTTCATCCATTTCACCATTGCGAATTTTCTCGCGGAATTTATCACGGGTTTTTTCATTGAGTTCCTGATCTGACTTACTCATCGTAGAGACTTCAGGCGGGTTGACGTTTTCTACATTGAATCCCGTAAAAGAATTTTGAGGGGCGGCATCTCTTACTGGAGGAATGAGGGCATCCAAAATGATCTCTTCCACAATTTCGGTAGCACGTTCTTTTACTGTTTCTCTTTTGGCAGCTTTTACCATATTGACCGCTTGCTCTACCAAATCACGCACCATGCTCTCAACATCACGCCCTACATAACCCACTTCGGTAAATTTTGAAGCTTCCACCTTGGTAAAGGGGGCATCGGCTATTTTGGCCAAGCGTCGGGCTATTTCAGTTTTACCTACTCCAGTAGCTCCAATCATTAGTATATTGTTGGGTACAATTTCTTGCTGCATATCCTTAGGGCTATTCATCCTTCGCCAGCGGTTACGCAATGCAATGGCTACCTGTTTTTTTGCGTCTTTTTGTCCAATGATGTATTTATCAAGTTCGGCTACGATTTCTCTTGGAGTAAGATGTTTTTGATTATCTGCCATATTATTTTTTTGGAATTGTCTTGGTTGTGTAATATCTGCGAAGTTGAGGTAAAAAACAAGTCTCACCACTAATCTCATTGGTATTGAACGATTGCCTGGCCTGCCCCCACAAACAATTCATTGGACACAGTTGAATCAAAATTTTACCAACTACACAAATTTTAACATATTACTCGGTATAGCCTTGAAAAGTTTGCCAAAACGCTAAAAGATGACAAAATGTCTTTTTTCAAGGGATCCAGCCTATTTTATTTACCAATTCATTCCCTTTTTTAAACTTTTGAAGGGGTTCTCAGTTACATTCATCTAAGCGATACAACTTCTTGGTTATAAATCCAGTAAAAACATAAGAAGCAATGTTTATCTTGTTTTGCCCTTTAGCCAATATTCCTACCCTACAACGCCCGAAACTACTACGAGATTATTTACCCAACAAACATGATGTGTTATGAAAAGTATCTATGAAAGCGAATATCAAAATTATACTTTGGATCTAGACAATCGCTATTTACAAGCGCATTGGTCGACCACGTCAGAAATGATGGATGACGATGATTTTAAGCATGAAATGGAGATAGAGCTGAAGTACGTAGAGGAGCATAAAATTACCAAGTATTTGATTGATACCCTGAATTTTAGATTTGTGATCACCCCAGCATTACAAACTTGGACTGATAAGCATGTGAACAAAAGGTTGGATGAATTGGGACTACAAAGGCTGGCTTACATTGTTAGTCAGGATTTTATTTCTCAGCTCTCGATCAAACAAACGATGAACGAAAGCGAGAAACAGAACTACGAAACCCGGTTTTTTACTTCCAAAGAGGACGCTGAAACCTGGTTGTTTGATTAGTAAGAGGTAGCCAAATACCGAATAAATAGGCGTTTGGATACGGGTAAAAGCGTGGCATTGACCGGACATACAATATCTGAATTGATCAGAAAAGTAGCCGGGTTGGGTAGTTTTTGGTATTTGCGAATCAATTCTATCTTTAAACTTTCAAAAGTACGCCCAATGCCTCGAGTAATGCTTTCTAGAAAGGTAGTATGAATGCCTCGATATTTTTCATCGGCCTTTTCGAAAATCGATACTTGATACTCATATACATGGGTATCTTTCTCTCCTTTTTGCTGAAGAAAAAAGTAGCCCTCTTGATGACGTAAAGGAGTAATGCCAATGGGAATAATTTCAATGTTTTCTTCAATAAAATCGAAAAGGTCTTTGCCTTCTGCCAAAATGGTTTTGAATTGGGGCACGGCATATTCTATAATCGATTCCAACTCTTCCATAATCTCATCACTCTCTACCATTTCTTTATAATGAATGCTCAGTTTCTCAAAGTCAGCTTTGGAAATTGACTTCGGAAAATTATTGATCAGCACCTCTTTATTTTCTTTAATGGCAAGCAGGTTTTTGTAATGAAAAACCAAATCAGACAAATAAGGGTAGAGTGCTACGCGGTCGAACTGGTGCTTGATGTCTTTTAAGTAAGCCAATAAGATGTATTTCTTGTATTCAAAATCTATCAAGTGAGAGGTAAGCCAATCTTTATTCAATGCATTCATAGGCAGTTATACTTTTGATTACGAAATATTGTCAGTTTATTGTTTAACCAATGGTTGTTTTATAAAAACCTTGATAATCGTTTGATATTGTAGTTGTGGGCGAAAAAATCAATATTTTAAGTGTAATAAATTTACATGTAAGAAATAATATTCGGTGTCTGGTTAGTTGCCAAGCTTTGTTTAACCTGTCAGGTTTTGAAAATTTAATGTAAGAAAAGTGATAGAATGGCAGAAAAACTGACAACTTATTGGTTGGCATAAGAAATGATTAAATGGTGATAAAATTCACCTAAGTTTTTTATGTTGGGTGTGCATATCTTATTACTCCAGCATCAAAAACACGGGTTTTTTCTATACCTTTGTTTCAATATTTTTAGTAAACTAAAATTATAACGAAATGGCTTTGAATATTAAACCGTTAGCTGACCGAGTGCTAGTAGAGCCTGCTGAAGCTGAAGAAAAGACTGCTTCTGGCATCATCATTCCTGACACTGCCAAAGAAAAACCTCAAAGAGGAGTAATCGTGGCTGTTGGTAACGGCAAAAAAGACGAACCTTTGACTGTAAAAGAAGGTGATAATGTACTATATGGCAAATATGCCGGTACTGAGATTACAGTAGAGGGCAAAGAGTATTTGATCATGCGTGAGTCTGACATCTTTGCGATCGTTTAAGCCTCTCCATTTTTTATTTAGTGGTTTTTAACCATTAATTATGTGGCAGTTTTCAAACTGCACACAACTAATAACTTATTTTATTCTAAACGACTTTAAAAAATCATTTTAGTTATGGCTAAAGAGATATTTTTTGATACAGAAGCTCGAGACAAATTGAAAAAAGGTCTTGACACTTTGGCAGATGCCGTAAAGGTAACTTTGGGACCTAAAGGAAGAAATGTAATCCTTGACAAAAAATTTGGTGCTCCTGCGATTACCAAAGATGGGGTAACTGTAGCCAAAGAAATCGAATTGAAAGATGCCATTGAGAACATGGGTGCTCAATTGGTGAAAGAGGTAGCTTCAAAAACTGCCGATACTGCAGGTGATGGTACTACTACTGCTACTGTATTGGCTCAGGCGATTTTCTCGGCTGGTATCAAAAACGTAGCTGCTGGGGCCAACCCAATGGATTTGAAGCGTGGTATTGACAAAGCCGTAGAAGCGGTAGTTGCTAACCTTAAGGCTCAAGCCAAAACGGTTGAAAACAACGACCAAATCACTCAGGTAGCTACAATCTCTGCCAACAACGACAGCGAAATCGGTACAATGATCGCTCAGGCGATGGAAAAAGTAGGCAAAGACGGTGTGATCACCGTAGAAGAGGCTAAAGGTACTGAAACTGAGGTAAAAGTAGTTGAAGGGATGCAGTTTGACCGTGGATACCTTTCTCCTTACTTTGTAACCAACACTGAGAAAATGGAAGCGGAGTTGGATGCGCCTTACATTTTGATCTCTGAGAAGAAGGTTTCTAACATGAAGGAATTGTTGCCAGTATTGGAAGCAGTTGCTCAAACTGGTAAACCTTTGTTGATCATTGCTGAGGATGTAGATGGTGACGCATTGGCTACTTTGGTAGTAAACAAAATCCGTGGTTCTTTGAAAATCGCTGCCGTAAAAGCTCCTGGCTTTGGCGATCGTCGTAAAGCAATGTTGCAAGATATTGCCATCTTGACAGGCGGTACTGTGATCTCAGAAGAGCAAGGTTACAAATTAGAAAATGCTACTATTGACTACTTGGGTACTTGCGAAAAAATCATCGTAGACAAAGACAATACAACTATTGTGAATGGTACGGGTGATGCAGGTCGTATTGAGGCTAGAGTAAACGAAATCAAAGCAGAAACTGAAGCGACTACTTCTGATTACGATCGTGAGAAGTTGCAAGAGCGTTTGGTTAAACTTTCTGGTGGAGTAGCCATCTTGTACATTGGTGCGGCTACCGAGGTAGAAATGAAAGAAAAGAAAGATCGCGTAGACGATGCATTACACGCTACTCGTGCTGCAGTACAAGAAGGTACCGTAGCGGGTGGTGGTATCGCTTTGATCCGTGCATTGGATTCATTAGATAGCGTTGAATTTGTAAACGAAGACGAAGAAACCGGAATCAACATCATCCGTACTGCTTTGGAAGCTCCTTTGCGTACCATTGTAGGCAATGCTGGTTTAGAAGGTAGCGTAATCGTTCACAAAGTGCGTGAAGGTGAAGGTTCATTTGGTTACAATGCTCGTAGCAACGAATACGGTGACTTGGAAGCAGCTGGTGTAATTGACCCTGCAAAAGTGACTCGTTTGGCACTTGAAAATGCTGCTTCTATTTCTGGATTGTTGTTGACTACTGAGGCGGTAATCGCTGACGAGCCAGAAGAGGCTGGTGCTGGTGGCGGAATGCCAGGTGGTATGCCCGG
>CALDJV010000555.1 GCA_937899305.1 uncultured Cytophagaceae bacterium | reverse complement strand
ATGATTTTTTGGGCAATATGCCTCTTAATCAAAATGCTTGCCGCTCACTAATGACGAAATACCAACTAATCAATGTATTATGAAGCAACAAATTATTCTAAAATCAAAGTTTTGGGGACGGTTGTTATTGATCCTAATATTTAGTAGCGTAGCTTCTGAACTTTGGGCTCAAACCGCCAAGGAGTATTTTTTGTCGGGTCAAACCAAACGTCGTCAGGGGCAGTATACCGCCGCTGTAGCGGAACTCTCTCGAGCCATTAGCCTCAATGCCAGTTTGGTACAGGCCTACGAATTGCGAGGATATTGTTACGCGCGTTTGCGTAAACACAAAGCAGCGCTAAAAGATTACAACAAAGCCATTGCCATGGGGTACGAAAGTGCCATGCTGTACCTGAATAGAGGTTGGGCTCACTATAATTTAGGGGAAAAAGTGTCGGCCTGTTATGATTGGGAGAAGTCTAATTTACTCGGTTATAAAAAAGCAGAAGTAGTGCTAAAGAAATATTGTGGGTTTTGAGTCTGTTATCAGAGTTGACTGATAAATTGGGCCAGTTGATTTGGTTTATTGCCTGCTTGGCTGATTATTGGTCAACTTTGAACCTCAATTTCGTTCATTAAAGTAAGGGAACGTTCACAAAATAATATACGCATTTTTAGGGCGCTTTTTCGCGGACACTTCGTTATTTTTATTAGCCATAGCTTAGGCTATGCCCTCAAAAAATGCCTCGCGTCCACAAAAAATCCCTACTAAACATTTGCGTATCTTATTAAATGAATGATCCCTAAAGCGTATCGCCCATCATTTACTCTTTACTAATATGACGACCTCCCTGTTGAATATAGAATGGTACACCCGTTGGGGTATCATTTCTACAATCATTATCTTAAGATACTTACTCATTGCGGGTATATTTTTCCTGGTGTTTTATGTAGTACGCAAAAAGTATTGGACCCATCGACGCATTCAAAAGCGCTTGCCCAAAAATCAGCAATACTGGCAAGAGATCAAGTATTCGTTGTCTACCATGGCTATCTTCTCGCTGATTGGATTGGTCATCATTACCTTTAAAGCATACACTCAGGTATACCAAAATGTAGGAGATTATGGTTGGGGGTACCTGCTACTTTCGTTTCCACTGACCCTCATTATCCACGATGCGTATTTTTATTGGACCCACCGCCTAATGCATCATCGCAAATTGTACCGGATTGTACATCGTACCCATCATTTGTCGCATAACCCGTCGCCTTGGGCGGCTTTTGCTTTTCATCCGCTAGAGGCGATCGTAGAGGCAGGTATCTTTCCCTTACTGGTATTTACCCTTCCTTTACATCCGATCGTTATTTTTAGTTTTTTGCTCACCATGATGGTGCTCAATGTGATTGGGCATTTGGGTTACGAGATTTATCCCAAAAACTGGACAAAGCATTGGTTTGGTAAATGGCAAAATACATCAACCCATCACAACATGCACCACGAACTGGTACAAGGGAATTATGGGTTGTATTTCAACTGGTGGGATCGTTGGATGGGTACCAATCATACCAAATATTTAGAGCGATTTGATGAAGTAAAGGCAAGAGAGAAAGAAATTAAAATAAAAGTAACTGAAGAACTGATAAGTGGTTGAATTGATATAAATGAGGTTTTATACTTTTACCCTGGCAAAATTTGGCTTGCCAGGGTTTTTTACAATAATATATGACGGAAAACGCTATTATTTTTTATCTGCTTTCAAAAACCAATAAGGTTTCAATTTGCTTTGTTGCCCTTGAGGGTAAGAGCGTTCTTTCACACTAAAAAGATAAGCCTGTCCATTGATTTGATATTTTTGACCATTTTCTACCCGATTTTGGCTTAGGTTGTAAATAATCTTACCGCCAGGCAACGATACATACTTTCCAGCGGTAGGTACCTTTCTTTCTTTTACTAAATCTATAAAGCGTTTTTTGCTGTGAAAACCTACCTGATTCCCGTTACGATCGAACACATAAGTGCCAAAAATACCATTCTTGCGAGATTCGGTTACATAAGTTTTACCCCGATAGTGCAGCATAGACGTACTGGAAATTGACCCTACCTTGGCAATGATTTTAGTTTGGGCAATTTTCAAACGCCCCCCTATCTGATTGAACTTCATCCAGGCGATGAGGCTACGAGTATATACTTTATCTCTAGCTTTTCCGTGAAGAAAACTGATCATATAGCCATTACCTGCTTGGATGATAGAACCTACCAGGTTTGCTTTGATAATGGAATTAGGATTTTTGTATTTCGCCGAGCTATTCACCGCTCTGTTAAGGGCAGAGTGTAGCAAAAGGTTAGCTTCCTTGGGGCCTTTGTTTACGTCAATATAGCTCAATAAGCCATTTTCAAAGTCGGGTTTGCCCCCTTTTTTTAGATATTTTACTGAAAGTAAATAAGTACCATTAAAAACCGAGGCAGGCTGTGGAATCGCAAATACTCGACCATTAGAGGGGTTGTAGCAATAATCTGTTCTGTTTTTCTTATAAGTAAATACCCCATTTAGACCATTATTGGCCAAAAGTATCTTTACGCTACTGGTGTTATTGAAACTATTAAGTTGGCGAAATTTTCTGTTGCTAGGATTGAACACATAAGCAGTATTGCCACCTCCTTGCAAAAATATGTACGCTTGTTTTTTCATGGAGAGATAAGTGACTTTATCTATTTTTGGAACATCTACCACCTTACCCGGTGCATTTCGGTCCTTGGGCATTTTGATCTGAGTTTTGAATTGTGCTTGTGCGGTATACAAGCCCAGCAATAAGCTTAAAGTAAGGCAAGTGTTGAATTGGTAATATTTCATAACTTGTAAGCGTTAAACTGTGAATTATTATGGGAAATTTTCATTGTTTATAGTCAGCGAAGAGAAAAGGTTAACAATGACAAGGGTAAATTTGAAATTAACATAATATGTGTTTATGAAATATTCTCCTTGATAACTACTAAAAAAACAAGCCCAACCCACCTATCTATTTTTTCAAAACCGCTAATTTTGTTTTTACGAAGCACTTAGTAACGCTTTCAAACAAAAACTATGGGCCGCATATTATTGGTCATAAACTATATATGGATACTACTCAAAAACAAGAAACCCCGTTTTTCCAGCAAGCAATGGAGGAAAACGTATGCTTTGGCTGTGGTCATGATAACGACGAAGGACTCAAAATCAAGAGCTATTGGGAAGGAGAGGAGAGCGTATGTGTATGGGAATCGCAAGAAAAGTACAACGGCTGGAAAGGCATCATGAATGGAGGTATTATGGCCACCATTATAGACTGTCACACCATGGCAACGGCCACAATGCAGGCGTATCGAGAAGAAGGCAACCGGGCTTGGGATAGTCTACCAGAATATCGCTATGCTACAGGTACGCTGAACATCAAGTATTTGAAACCAACTCCCAATGATATTCCGGTAAAACTGGTGGCTCGGGTGACCGAAGTAAAGGGACGAAAAACGGTGATGACTTGTGACCTTTGGTCTAATGATATCAAAACAGCCGAAGCCGAAGTGGTAGCCATCCGAGTATACGATAGCAGCCAGCAGAACGGAGATAATCCCTTCAAGGGATAATGCCAGATCATGATTTATTAACTAACGACTTAAAATGACCCACGAAATCATACTCAAATATTTTCCAGATTTAACTGAAGAGCAGCAAGCCCAATTCATTAAAATGAATGAATTGTACCAGGACTGGAACCTGAAAATCAATGTGGTATCTCGCAAAGACGTAGATTTGCTGTACGAACGTCATGTGTTACATTCCTTGGGTATTGCGAAGGTCATCCAGTTCAAGCCAGGTACCAAAGTGTTGGATTTGGGCACAGGAGGTGGTTTTCCTGGCATTCCGCTAGCCGTTATGTTTCCCAAGGTAGAATTCTTTTTGGTAGATTCTATTGCCAAAAAAATAAAAGTGGTGAACGAAGTCATTACTGGGTTGGGCCTCAAAAACATCAAGGCGGAGCAAATGCGCGTGGAAAAAGTAGACGATGACTTTGACTTTATTGTATCTCGGGCAGTTGCACCTCTTAAGACCTTATACAATTGGTCGCGCGATAAATTCTACAAAATGTACAGCCACGACCTCAAAAATGGTTATTTGCTGCTCAAAGGGGGGGACCTGACCGAAGAACTGGCCGAGGTCAAACGTCCTAAGAAAGTATTTGAACTGAGCGATTATTTTGAAGAAGATTTCTTTGAGACCAAAAAAATTGTGTACATGCAAATGATTAAGTAAACGATTGATAGACCTGACAAACTTCCAGAACTTGTCAGGTCTAAACGTTACTACAAGCCCAATTCTTTGTGCAAATGAGTGTCTTGAGTAGTATGACGATTCCAATAGGCCGATTTGATGCGCTTTAGGCGAATTGCTTTGGTCACCATAGGTGCTTGACCCGAACGCCCAAACTGGGTTTCTTCCCAGGACTCAATGGTATAAGGAAAACGAGATTGAAACTGAATGGCCAAGGAGCGTTGAAGTTTGGGATACACAATTTTGTAGGTGCTGATGGCTCCTTTTTGTTCAAGCGATATGGTGGCTTCATAAGCCTTGATAGGGCGATGCTTTAAGGTAAGAAATTCAGTACTTGGAATCATCATTTTTTTACCCGTAGGCAATTGCTTAGGACCGATTCGTATTTTAGTCCACACATCATCTTCTAATAAGTCTTTGGGCAGGGTAAAGTTTCGGTCTCCACTGCTTTCAAAATACGAGCGAGCGGTTACTTCCCATTTTTTACGATTATTAAACTGTACAAAGATTTGCCCACACCACTCCTGAGAAGAAAAAGTAGTTTTGAGAGCGGGTTGATCAGCATTGACCGGAGAAAAGATGCTGGTCATAAGCGAATAAGGATAAATGCCCGTCAAGAATTTTTTTGTCCGATTAAGCTTCAAAACAGGTACATTTTTAGCGTTGGGGTAGTCGGCCTTGACTTGTTTTTTGGGTAAAAACGGCTCCGTAACGTAAATCAGTACCGCATTGCCTTGGTGGGTTTCACCGTATCGAGCCTGACTCAAACGATAAGAAGTAATCTCGGCCTTGCCTTGATACCAGTATTTATTAAAAGCATCGTCTACAGTAGGCTTACTGGATTTAGAAACCACGTAACCAGGAGCCGAGGCCTGTTCTGAGGTAAAAGTGGTATTGTCTTTAGACCTATTTTTACAAGCTACCAGCATCGTTAGTAATCCTACTAAAAAACTGACTTTTCTCATAAGGGTGAATGTTTATTTATTGCTACATTGTTCCGCCTTCGGCTCATTGTTGGATTGTTAAATGGTTGCACGAGGCGATGATCAAACTTTCATTTTCGCAAATATGATAACGTTTGTATTGCTTCGCTTTGCGCTACTATGGACTATTGTTACATTGCTCCGCTTCGCCCATTGTTGTATGGTTAAAGTTCTCCTAACGAAGGAAGAACTGACCAAAGGGAGCTCTGCGTAGCTAATCTTGCGCGAAGCGATAATTATTCAAGCAATTCTTGGCGACTTCAGCAAAGCTGATTGTATCGTTTTGTGCTACTATGGACTATCGACTGTGGACTATGGACTAAAGAAAACTACTGACTACGAACTAAAAAAGCTAAAGATACTTCTCTTGAATAATAGGAATGGTATCTTGGATTTTAGATGCTTTGACAGGCTCTCCAATGGTATAAAACTTCCACTTACCTTCTTCACGACGTAGTTTCCCCATCACCATAGATACATATCCAGTGAACGAAAACTTAAAAGAGAGGTTGTAAGTAGCAAATACCGAATCTACCTGTTCTTCGTTGCCCTCGAAAATACGAATTTTAGAATAAGGAATCTTGGCGAAATCCTGCCCATTGTAAGAGTTGAGAAAAAACACCACTTGGTCTACCTGAGGATCGATTTTATTGAGGTTGATTTTGATAATCTCGTTGTCCAAGTCATCGTCCCCGTCAAGGTCACCGATGCGATCGTCTCCACTGTGGACAATGGCACCATCATCAGAGCGGAGTTTATGATAATAAATCGTATCCAATACCTTCTTGTCTTTATCAAAGGTGCTCACGCTGCCATCCAGGTCCACACTTTCTCTTTTTTTGAGAAGACCAAAAAAACTAGAATGTAAAATAGCTCCCCAATTGAGTCCAATACATACTTCATTCAGGTATTTGCCCCCTTTTTCCAGAGAAATACTGCTCCCTTTTTTTAGCAGGATACCATCAATATTCTCAGTGCCTGTAATCTTCATGAAATTTTAATAACAATAGATGATAAATGGTTAGGTTGAAAAAAGTAGCCGACTGCTACTTATATAACAAAAAATACCGCGACATGTTAAAAACGCTTGAATTTCAAGGTTTATTCTAAATTTTTATGACAGACTTTTGGAAGGTTGGTGAAGCAAAGTTTATATCTGAGGAGTTAAAAAACAAGAAATATTTCTAAGAATATTGTGGTTAAAATCAAAGGTGGTTTTCCTGGATAATACGAACTGCTTCACGCAAATAATATGTATCTATGGGCTTGCCTATAGCAGTAAACTTCCAAATATGATAGAAGGATCTTTTTAAGGCTGCTCCCGGTTTTTTATTTAATGAAATGCTTACAGTTACAAGGAAAAAATAACTATAAAATGGCATAAACTGGTAAAGGAGGATGCGTGAAGTAATACAAAAAAACACACGCAAAATGATGCCTGTGTTTTTAAGTTCTAAGAAGTTTTAAAGGTATTTGGATTGTATTAAAGGAATGGTATCCTGTACTTTCTTTGACGACAGCGCCTCTCCAATGGTTTCAAACTTCCAATTGCTTCGGGTACGTACCAGCTTACCCAATATCATAGAAACATTACCCGCAAACGAAGGGTCTGCCGAAAGATTAAAAGTAGCAAATACATCGTCTACCCGGTTTTTATCTCCCTCGAATATTCTGATCTTTTGAAAACTTGGTAAAAGTATTATTGATCTAATTGTTTCTTAAATAATTC
>CALDJV010000554.1 GCA_937899305.1 uncultured Cytophagaceae bacterium | reverse complement strand
ACAAAGGTAGAACTGTTGGAGGGAGACGGCAATATGGAGTTACTTTGACGGATACCATCGTTTTAAGTTTTTGAGCTTGGAAAATGAGGGTAGAATTTGGACGGACTTCTTTTTTTTACTATCAATTGTGATCTCTTGAAGCTGATTCAAAATAGTTATTTCTTGTGGCAAAACTTCAAAATTACTCAAACTCACATGTTTTATATTTTTGAAGTTACTGAGGTATTTTAAATCCTCTGAGTTTAAGCTGTTAGCGTTTAAATAAAGGCGGGTTATTTGATCGGCACAACAAAGCAAATCTTTCAAGGGAAGTCCATTGTAATTGTAAGCCTTGAATAATTTACCACGAATAAATTTACAAGTGTCGGCTTGTTTCTCTACGTGTTCACAATCATTATTTGAATTCTTTGTTGAAGATGAATTATTCCCACAACTGAAAAGCGCCCAAAACAATAAGTAAGCAGCATTGGATATTCTCATGACAGCGTTAGTTTTTAATGGTTTACAAAAAATGGCTACTGATTAGTTTTGGTGATTAAATAATTTTCCATTTCACTCCCTCTTAAATTCAACTGTGTCAAATTTTTTAATGTACTTATATCAGGAGGGAGGCTTTTCAAATTCATATCCACCAGCGAAAGCACTTTTAACTGACCTAAATTAGCAAATCCTTTGGGAATAGATACTTCTTTGAGTTGCTCACCTTTATAAATATTTTTCCGAAGATAGAGTTCTTCTAATTGGGTGAGTTGGTATACCTCAGTTGGAATGGCTTCTAAATCTCCAATGTAAGAAAATATTTTTAAGTGGTGGAGATTTTTGAGTGATTGGGCAATTTTATCAAAAGTAGGGAAATCTGCATCCATCACAGTCAATTCTTCCAGGTTGATCATTCCTTTCAACATATCAGGCAGCTGTTTTCCTGGTGATGACTGATTGCGATAAATCTTGAAATACCTTAGTGCTTTTAAATTTCCCAATGTTACTGGGAACTGTTTCAGAGCAGGAAGAAATAATGTGTTTAATTGAGTTAAATTTCCCAAGCTTGCTGGGATACTAGTAAAATCATTACCCATCAAGTCCAAAAATTCAAGGTTTTTGATGTGATCAATTTGTGGTGGAATTGTTATCTTGCTTTCCTCTATTTTTAATGATTTCAACTGTGGCAGGTCCAATAATACCTTGGGAAACGCTTGGAAATAGCCTAAATAGATACTCTCGAGGGTCTTTACCTTACTAAGAGAGGTAGGTAAGTAGTTGGTTTTGTTTTGGTTATTAGACACATCCAAACTAATCGCCAATGATTGAAGTTGAGGTAAAGTCAAAATTGTGTTTGGAAACTCATCAAAGCCCATCAGGGACACGTGTTTTATCGTAGTGAGGGTTTGTAAAGTATCAGGTAAAATAACGTCTGGAAAACCTGGTTCAACCGAAAGCTCAAGATTGGTAAGGCTGGGAAGTTGAAAAATGACTTGAGGTAGTTTTTGTATGTTTTTAATTCTGAGCGTTTCCAAGTACTGGAATTGGGCCAATGCTTTTAAGTTTTGATCAGTCATAGACTGGGCATCTAACGACAAATATTTGATCTGTTTGGCACAACAAAATAATTTCTTGATCGCCGAGATATCACTATACACCAAGTTTGTTTGGATAGCAAGCCCATTTTGGTGTACACAAGTATCAGCCTGTATGATGATGTCTTCAAGGCAAGTAACGGTATCTTTATGATTTTTGGTGTTTTTTGCAGGATTACTACAAGCATTTAGAAGTACAAAGAGGAAGAAAACCTGAATGAAGAAATTATATTTCATAGCAGTGATATTTTTATTCAAAATAATCATTTGAGAGGAAACCCCCAAGAAAACAAGAATCAAAATACTGGTCTTTGGTAAAATACTTGGTTTTACTGCCAGATTGATTCCAGAACCCACCTATTATCCTAATACAGTTTTATACGAAATAGGAGTATAATAAACTATTGGTTAAGTTCTGTATTTATCCTTCTTAACTTTTTTAATTGTTTAATTTCTTTAGGTAAAGATGTAAGCGCAGGATTATTTGAGATGTCTAAATATTCAAGGTTCTGAAGTTTTCCGATTTCAGGCGAGACCTCATTGAGGTTACATCCTGTAACTCTTAAGTATTTGAGATTTTTAAAATACCGGATATTATCTGAAATGGCTTCAATATTACAAAAAGGAATGTCTAATTTTTCTATTGAATTTACAACATTTACTTGTTCGAAAAGCCTGAATGGGTGAATAATCCGATTGATACGTAATACTTTTAGGCTTTTAATTAAGAATATTTCTGGAGGTATTCTAACGAAATCCCCTGATAAATATAGATTTGTTAGCTGATTTAGATTCTTGAGTGCGGTTCTTATTTTTGGGTTTTGTAAAGTAGTATTTCCTCCAAGATACAGTGTTTCCAGGCTGCGAAGCTGTGTCAATATCAATGCTATTTTTTCCTTATCCGGGCTACCAAAACTTAATTCCTTTAAATGATGTAATTGGTTGAGGGTTTGAGGCAGATATTTGCTGAAAGGTAATTTTAATTTTGCAAGACTTTTTAATTTACCTAGGCTTTGAGGTATACTGTCTGCTGTAAAGTTCTCTAGATTTAACTCCTCTAAATACGTTAGATTTTCAATAGCTGATGGGATTTTAATTTTTATAGAAATAGTATCTTGAGGCGTACTTCGGATGTTTATTTTCCTTAATTGGGGCATTTTTGATAAGCTTAATGGAAAATGGGTGGCATTTTGAATCTCTATGGACTCCAGTTTTTTTAATTGCAGGAACCATTCCGTTATCTGTTGATTCTGTGAGAAACGATCGAAGTTAAAAATCTTCAATTTTTTCAAATGAGTGAGGGTCAAAAACTCTTTGGGGAAAACTTGTACATCTAGGGTCAGGTTTTCTAGGTTTGACAGTGAACGAATACCACTGGGAATATGTATATTTTGTTGTTTATGATACTCAAGTACTAGTTTTTTCAGCTTTTTAAGCGCTAGAATATCTTTGGGTATTTTTTGAAATCCTTTTAAATAAAGAGATTGTAGGTTTTTAAAGGATTTGAGTTGCTCAAGGTTAGTACTATGATCTACATCTAAACTTAAATGACGAACTTGATTTGCGCAACATAATAGTTCATCCGTGATGTTTGTATACAAGTTTTCAGCTTTGATTGTATCAGTAAAAAGAGTGATACCTTTCACTAAAAAACAAGTATCTCCCCTCATTACAAACTTATCAGATTCCACACAAGTAGTTTGTTGATGCTCGTCGCAAGCCGAAAAAAATAGAATGCTTGATAATACTAGAAGATGAAGGCTTTTCATAGCAATGATATTTTTATTCAAAATAATTCTCGGAGAGAAAAGATATAAAGAAGTGGCCATGACTTCAAAAAAATAAGGGCTAAAGACCAAAGGAATTTGTATATTAGATTTCCGGAGTTGATGGTAAATTATTTTGCTAAATCCTCTCTAAAGCATTGTAAAGCCATTACTCAGTTTGACACTTACATCCAAAAAAACAAAAGTGATCCATCATGAACCTGCTTTATTTCTTCAATTTTCCTGAATATGTCACGCTTTTTCAGCGACGTTTTTCCATTTACTTTATCCTGGGGCACCTTGGTTTGGGCATTTCGTTTTTAATCAATGGGTGGTTTTGTTTGCGTTTAAAATTGCCACTAGATATTTATTGCACCTTGTACCTGGTTGCCGTCTTGAGCTTCTATGGATCAGCCTGGTTACGCAAAGCCTGGTTAGGGCACGAGCACTACGTGCTATTACGATCGGTGCTATTCATTCATCTTACCATAGGAGCAACCCTTGGCTTATGGGGGGTGAGCTACGAAGTAGCGCTGCATTTTCTCGATTTATTGGCCATAGCCATTGCTTGGGTCATTGCGCTGGGGCGACTAGGATGCCAAACCGTAGGATGTTGTGAGGGACGGGCCTATCGAGGGAGCTGGTATGTGGCTTACCCTAGATTGGGATCAAAAACAAGGGGAATACGATTGATTCCAGTCCAACTGATGGAATCCATCTTTACTTTTAGTCTGGCTTGGGTTGGCGTGTTGGTCAAACTCAAAGGGATTTCAGCGGGCGAATTTTGGATAAGTTTTTGGCTGTTATATACCTCAGGAAGATACATTTTTGAGTTTTTTCGGGGAGACATCGACCGACCCTATTGGTTGGGATTTTCGGAAGCCCAATGGATCGGCACGGTGATTTGGGGCATCCTCATTGGAGCAGGTTTCTTGAGTAGGTTACCTATCCAAGTCTGGCATTATGTTTTGGCCACCTTGGGCCTGAGCGTTACCTTACTTTGGGCGATTTGGCGAAGCCAGCAAAAAGTACCTTGGTATCAGCTCACCCAACCTCTTCACCTCCAGGAGTTTGGACAAGCAGCATTGGATAGTCAATTGACAAACGTGCTACAAATTACCCGTCAACACATCAATGTGTCGGTGATGCAGGTAGAGCCACAAAAGTACTTGTACACCATATCTCATCAAAACCACCCATTGCCTGAGGTTTGGGCCAAAAGGCTCTTTCGTCATTTACAACTGACCCGTTATCCAGAGCAACGCACTGAAATGAGAACAGGCAGTACTGGAATGTATCATATGTTGCGGTATCAACCTGGTGATAAACCAAGACCCAATAAAAAACCCACTCAATTGTGAGTGGGTTTTACATCATTCTATCCAGTCAGATTAATGACTGAAGTTTTTCTCCTTGTATTTCTTTAATTGTCGTCGCAGGCTTTCCACCGCTTGGTCAGTGGCTGCTTCGAACGAAGTAGCGTATTCTTTTGAGAAAAGCGTAGTGCCGGGAATATTCAGTTTAATTTCAATTAACTTGTTATCGTAACGGTGTTCGTTTTTGTCTAAACGGAGAAATACTTCGCCATCAATAATGCGGTCATAAAAAGTTTCTAATTTGTTGGCTTTTTGCTCGATGAAGTCTTTGAGCTTTTGGTCCGCAGTAAAATGTACGGACTGAAATTGTAGTTTCATAAGCGATTTGTTTAAGGTTAAACTTATGCTTTTGGGTGAGCCTGATCAAAGATTTCCTTGATTTGATCAAGCGAACTGAAGGAATATGCCTGGGTAGCACTCAAGGTCGTGTGGCCCAGTAAATCCTTGATAGCATGTAAATCAGCTCCCTTATTTAGCAAATGAGTTGCAAAGGAATGCCTTAGCACATGCGGGCTCTTCTTTTCCTGATCAGTGATCAGTTCGAGGTACTTCTTCACAATACGATAAATCAACATTGGATAGGCTGGTTTCCCTTGTTCGGTCAATATTACCTGTGGGTGCTCAAGTGTACCAAATTTATCCTTCGCTGCTTTTTTGTATTGGGTAAGGAGTTCTATTAACGGAGCCGGAACCAATATGTTTCGATCTTTTACGTTAGTTCCGAAAATTTTAATACGATTGTGTTCGGTATCTATGTGATTGTACTGTAAATCAATCAATTCAGACAAGCGCATACCAGTACCATACAGCATCTCTAGCACCAATTGGTCGCGTTTGCCTTCAAAACCACCAGGGTATTGTACCGTATTGAGCAAAGCCACTAATTTCGTTTCATCAATAAAAACGGGTTTTTTCTTGGGTACTTTGAGTGGTTTAAGGCGCTGGGCTGGATTTTTTTCAACGATTTGTTGTTGTTGTAGGTATTTATAAAAAGATTTGAGGGTAGCCATTTTTCGATTGATCGAGGTAGCATTGGCTTTCTCTTCGGTGAGTTGCAAAATCCAAGACCGAACCATGTTATGGTCGGCGTGTTCAATCTGTTCTAACTTGTGGTTATTTGTAAGAAAGTTAGAAAATTGCTGAAGGTCGTGATTGTAGGAAGTAATGGTGTTTTGGCTATATTTTTTAGCCTTGATATGTTGTAAAAAGGATGCTATCATACAATCTCATCATTATGCTTGCTAAGTTGTGACTTGATGCTTTTTACGTCAAACAATCACAGGTTTTTAAAGAAAAAAAACCTACATCATTCGGACAAAAAATGGTTCACAAACAATGTAGGTGACTTAACATAAACATAACAATAAAATTTTAGACTAGCAAGGAAAAAAATGAGAATTCATCTCGACTCTTCATTGGTAAAAAGGAATAAGCCAAGTAGGCCATAAAAACTCAATACCCTACCATTACTGGTTGTAAAAAAACCAGCGAGATAGTTAAAAAGTCGAGAAGAAGTTCTATGAATTACTTTCCTGGTCTGCCATTTTTTGACGGTAACGAGCGCGTAAAACTTCGTTACGACGGCCTACTGAACCCTTTTCAAAGTAGCTTCTTCTTCTGATTTCCTTCAAAACACCAGTACGCTCAAACTTCTTTTTGAAACGCTTAAGGGCCTTGTCAATAGACTCGTTTTCTTTTACGTTGATAATGATCATAAAAAATTACTAAACTTTTAAAAAATGTTTGTTTTTGGGTGATTCTCCAAAAGGAGGCGCAAATCTACAAAAAATAAGTCGATTACTCAACACTATCGAAAGATTATGCCTTGGAATCGAGTAGGTAAGGGCTTTTTTGAGTCAAGAAAGCACTTGGAATTTGGTACAACCATGTTCTAAAAGTATTGGGAGGAGTTTACTGGGTAGCAGTAATAAAAAACCGTCACTTCTGAATTGAAAGTGACGGCCAACAAAAATACTGAATGATGTCTGGTCAATGTTTACTGAAATTATACCAATGATCTTGTCTGGTTTTCAAATCAAGATCACGTTCTCGAATTCTGCCATCCTTGAAGAAGTACAGCTCTACTCGGCGCGTATTGTTCATATAATTGGCCGCATATACCTTGGCTCCGTGGTAAGCATTACGCTTATACTGCAAGTTGGCCTTGGATTTTTGACCATTATCAAACACCCAAGTCGCCACTACTGTATTGGCTGAGCGCTGCCGTATGTTTACGTAGTGGATGTCTTGTTGTTGACTGTAGTAATTCCCACTAATCAGGGTTGATTTTTTGCGTGGTTTGGCATCTCGCCAACCCTTTTCTATCGCTGCCAATCGTTGGCCACGGGCGGGATGGGTACTGGTAGCATAGGGGCTGGCCAACTTGGCTATGGCTGCTTTAGCCTGCTCGAGGGTGGCCCCCATTTTAGCCAATACATACCCCGAAAAATAATCTGCTTCAATTTCTTTGGGAGGCGTACTTCCGCTGCGATCCAGCACATGATCATAATAGTGATGACCTACTTCGTGGGCCAACACACTAATAGAAGCCCACTTGGTGCCCGCCTGGAAGTCAAGTGACTCCACAAAAAGATTATCGTAAGTGATGAATCGACGCCCTCTACTGATATGGGCGTAGGCATTATTGATTCCATTGCGTTCTTGTACGAAAAAGTTTTGCTCCCAATCAGGTACCTGGTCTACAATACGGCCGATGTAGTTGGCTGCTTCGTCTACCGAGCGAAAGCTGTGCATACGATTGGAATGCGAGTGTTGGTGGCGATGTTTGAGCTTACTCAATACATTTTTAGAGGGCAACTTGATACCACAGCGGTTGTACTGAGCCTGGGCCATCCAAGGCAGCATAAGGAGCGACAAAAGAATGAGATGTTTTTTCATAAGATATTCAAATAAATCATACTCCTGGAAGCTTGTGGTTTGAGCTGATACTTACCAAGAGTTTGATGGCTATTATTTTTAACACTTTGTATTTATTATTTGTAATTGTCTTTTTAGAATAAACGCCTGAGAGTTTTACCAGCGTTTAATGGTGTCAGGAATACAAGTATAGGACAGGTAAAAGCAATGAAAGACGCATCAGGTGCTTATTGGTGAGCGCCTTAAAATTGTTTTTGGAGTGGTGTTGGTAGACTTGGCGGGTTTTGCACACCCGCCAAATCTGGGATAATAAAGTAACGCTTTCAAAATAAGTGTCCGATTTAGTCATATGCATGAATTGTTGGGCGAGGCATTTTTTTTGCCCATAGCCCTGCTATGGGCAAAAAAAATAACGAAGTCCAGCAGTTCAGGAAGTAGAGAAAAACCGACAGTTATTGCGAACGCGTTACTAAATAACAATATCTTTAATCTAATAATCCAAAAACCCTTTGTAATAGATCAGATACACGAGAGGT
>CALDJV010000553.1 GCA_937899305.1 uncultured Cytophagaceae bacterium | reverse complement strand
CCGCGGCTCTAGTCTGTCTAGCTAAACTTGATTCATTGCGCCTAAAATGCTCAAAACATTCCATCCTCACCCAAAGCCGACGCACTACCAACGGATGTCAGTGATCATTTTTAACGGCTCCATTACTCAAGTTCTTAACGCTGACAGACTAAATGCCGAGTCTAGCTGACGCATTCACAACTGTATTTCTTGTGAGATCTCCAAAGAAATTCACTGCGAAAGGTCAGTTAGTAAATTAATGAGGGTAGTCATTACTTGATGTTTTTAGGTAACGCTTTCAAAATAAGTGTCGAGGTTTTAGTGAAATTACCCAAGGCTAAACCTCAGAGTTCCTTACAGGACAAGTTTTGCGCTCGTAGCAGCGTCCCACAGGCTCGCCCAACATTCACTGGATGTTGTCGTGGGCAAAACCGATGGCTACAGCTTTGCCTTTTGGTTTAAACTAACAGAAGCTCTGCCAACGGCTAAAAAGCAACGAAGTGTAGCGAAGGGGAATAAAACCAAATCGGACAGTTATTGCGAACGCGTTACTAAAGAAGACTCACCACTTTCACTCCTTTTTGCTGGAGGATCGCGATAAAATCCTGACTCTGGTACCCTAGCAAAGGGTATTTAAAACGGTATTGCTGGTTAGACTTGAGCCAAATGACCAGCCTAGTTGTATCGTACTCATCGCGGTAAAGTTCTACCGTATGTATTTGATCCCAAATAAAAACCTTTTTACGAAGTATAATATCTCTGATGACCAACAAGCCTTTACTCGATACATTGTACATCGTAAAGCGACAAAGCATCCAAATAGGAATGGATAAAAAGAATGCAATGATGATGTTACTGGCAAAACCATCTTCATCGCCCAGCAATGCTTCTATCAAAAAAGCAATGAACAACCCCAGGGTGCCAATCAAAAATATCAACTGAGTGTGATAAGACAGGACTAAATTATGAAAAGCTCGAGGCGGTATAGTGACCGTCTCATGCTTTGGTACCAGATTTTTGGGAGGGAGAGGGACTAATCTCACTTCTTTTACCACCAATTTTTCGTATTGTTGCCAAAATGATTCCTCCTCCCGTCGATTAAATTGACTCCAGAGCTTATGAGCCATTTTTTCTTTTTCAGATTGAGAATAGGTAGTGGGTAGTTTCATAAATTCGTTTACTTCATTTGGTTTACATTGTCACTTATTTTTTCACAACATATGCTTAAATACGAGGCCATTGCTTGTGTGTTCACCATAGCCGTCAGGCTAACCATAATGAAGGCGAATTTTCTTCCACATTCATTACTCCCCGCCTCGGTTCAGTGTCTCCACGAACCGATGAGGTCCCCCAAATTCAGGCATCGATCAGACTGTGGGGACACAGTCTGAGGCGACAATGGTAATGATCAAGATAAAAAACTTTAACTTGATGGCTATGGTGTGTTCACAAGTAACCCGAGTAACAGTAAAAATCTGCTTAAATACTAGAATCAATACCAATTTGTTTTTGCTTCAAAGCTTTCAAAAATATCAAATGATCATGTTCAAACAATGGATACTTAAAATAATAGATTTCATTTGTTTTTAGCAAAATATTTAGGTGGGCATCGGCATCGTTGCTGAGCCCGTTTTTATATATTTTCACTTCCTGAATCTCTTTCCAGGCAAAATAGGCCTTGTTGAGCGAAAGGTTACGGGTGATGATCAACCCCTGATCGTTGATATCATACATACTAAATACCCACAGATAATTGGCCAAAAACAATAGCCCCAGCAACAGCATAAAATGGATAAAAGACTCGACCACCTCGGAACTGTTATAAATTTGAAGCGAGAAGAAACACCCAGCCCCTATGATAGCCAGAAAAGCAATCAGTCTTACCCGATATGGAAAAATCAAATAATGAAAAGTTTGTGGGGCAACTGTCGAGGTTGTTTGGGTTATTTTTTGAGGAGCGAGATAGACAACCTGAGTGGTATGTTGCTCAATCAAGGGCTCGTACCGTTGCCAAAACGCTTCCTGATGGTCACGATCAAAGTGTTCCCAAAGTTGATGTGCTTTTTGTTCTGCTTTAGAATGTGGTGATGATTTATTCATGGACTCCTTCGTCTGATCTCTGTCGTAGTATACGCAAAAAGCATTGATTTGGGTGCAACAAAACTATTTAGAGCATGAGGACTAGTCTTTATGCGCTCTTGTCTTTTTGTAATACGTATAGGGAACCTTGTACTTTAGTAATTTCAAGAATTTTTTGTGGGTTTTGAATGGTAAATGATATTCAAACGTTCTGGTTTGTTGGTTGGTACGAATCTTCATGCTGGTGGAAGAACCTTCTTCGTCAAACACTTCTTCAATGACAATTGAAATGATGTGTTTCCAGGCCAGGGGAATCCTGGTAAAGTAAAACTTTTTGTGGATGTATAAATAGTGTTGGTCGGCTTCAAAATCTTGAAAGTTCCACACCAAAAATAAAGCTCCCAAGGACCATACCAGTATAATAATTGCGAATATAAACTTGGCACTATAAAGGCAGTAATAGATGGCTATTGGCCCTATGACGAGCCCAAAAATGGCGCATAAGATGTTTATCAAGTAATGGTTAGTAGAACTTTTAAAACTTCTTTTTCTGGTGATTGAATAATTGGGGGAGATGGTTTTTTGAGTGGTAGTGATCAACAAATGCTCAGCGGCCGATTCCAGTAAAGTTTCATATTGCTGCCAGAAACCTTCCTGATCGGCTCGGGTAAACCGACCCCAAAGAAGATTTGCCTTTTGTTCGGATTGGGTTTGGGTAGGTACTGATTTCATCATTTACTTTGTTTGATCCTTGTTTGATATGTACGCAAAAAACGAAGAGAAAGGTCTTGTTTCTTCGTCGTAATTTGGTTTTCAATACCGTTTTCTAGTGGGTAAGCTGGTCAACATGCTCTGGAGTACAACCGGGTGGGTATTGGTTTTATCACCTCATATTTGATCCATTAAATAAGCCCAAAAATCTCCTTTGTCAGGTGTATCCTCAAAAGGAATGTTTTTGGCTTTGATCAAACTGATAAATTTATGTTGATCCTCGTGAGACATAGGAATTCTAAATTGGTAAATTTTGCCAAATTGGGTCTTCAGCAACAGTATCCAATGTACATTTCTGTAATCTTCTTTACCCTTGCCTTCCACAATACTCATAGAAGTAATGTCTTTCCAAGCAATGCGTTCATGGGTAAAGGAGAATTTATTATAGATCCCCAAAAATTGATCTTCCAGGCGAAACACATTTAAGTTTCGAGCTTCATAAAATGCCATTCCAAAAAGAAGGAGGGTTGGAATGATGAAAAAGTTATACTCCGTGTTTTGTCCGGCATTTTTCACGAAAAAGACCAAGAAACACCCAGCAATAACTGACAGCACTACTATTTTACCATAAAGGCTACTGCTGGGTCTAAACACCGGGATTTTCTTTTTAGGAGTAATCAAAGTGGAAGTCTCTGGATGAGGTGGGGGAGGTGTATGAGGAGCCTTGCTTTGGTCAATCAATGCCTGATATTGTTGCCAAAACTTTTCTGATTGACTAGAGTTAAATTTACTCCAAAGTACCTGAGCTTGTTGCTCCGGAGTAACTTGTTGAGATAATTTCATTATTTACTTTGTTTGATCCTTACTAGCAGATACGAAAAAATAACTAAGAAAGGTGCCAACCCATCAACGTCGGCGTACTCGAGGTGCAATCATGCGTCGGCCCATGTTTATGGTGCGATTGATGAATTCGGTTTGGGTTTTAACCCGGCCCACGGTCTCCTTTGGAACATTTTTTTGAGGTGCGTGATCGTGATGAGTCGTCCCTATATGGTTACGAGAAGTGCCTTTGTGGCGGTTTTTGGGAGCTCCTTTAGCATTGGTCTTGTTTCTTCGTCGTAATTTGGTTTTCAATACCGTTTTCTGGTGGGTAAGCTGGTCAACATTTTCTTCCAGGTTGGTTCGTTGGTTGTTGAGCTGTTGGTTCATCTGAGCCAATTGTTTGGTTTCTTGCTCGATTTTGGTCAATCTTTGTTGCAAATCGGCATTTTCTTGACGCTGTTGAGTGACTTGCTGCTGTGAAACCGTTTTTTCTTGTTCCAACTGATGGGTTTGCCGAACCAAATCTGATTGTTGCTGTTGGAGGCATTGGATTCGCTCTTGTAGGGCCGCTTTTTCCTGTTTTAGCTCCTCTTGTAAGCGAGTCAATTGTTGGTGTTGCTGAGTCAATTGATGGAATTGTTGTTGAAGGGCTTCCTTTTCCCGAATTGTTTTTTTGAATAAAAGCTTGTGGAATAGATTCATAAGACAATGCAGTGTTTGAAGTAGCGAATTTATATGGGTAAATGATCATAAGCAATTTTCGAGCAAGTTACCTTTCTAAACGCGCTTATCTTGGTTGTGAATGAATGAAATAGACGCCTGATTGGTTGGTTGAATAAAAATGTAATCTAAAATAAGTATTTTTAGCCTGTTTTCAAAGGCATATGATTTTTGGTTTTTGTTCTATTTTGTTAACTATGGTTGAATTCATTTCGTTCGGTTTGCGCTCCATCAACAAAAAACGCAACTTGCCATTTACCGTGTATTGATTACTAAAAGATGTCCAAATTTTTCCAATTTCTCGCAACGCCTTTTCCAAAGCCCCAAAGAACCCGTAAAAACTTACTTTATGTGGGATTAGTAGGTATAGGCAGCAGTCTTTTTATTTTGTTGTATAAACCCTTTGGCATCCAAAACCAAACTGGGGAATGGCTGGTAGATGCAGTCATATTCAGTTTAGGAATCGTTTTTATTCTAGCCATTTGGTTCATGGAGTGGGGCGTTCCGGCGATGCTACCTCGTTTGTTTGCTCGGTGGAGCTTGGGCAAGGCGGTACTTTGGTATGCTTGGGTAATGGTATTTGTAGGATTTGTGATGTTTATCTATAAAAACCTTTGGGGTGGTTTTCAGGAGTTCACCACACGAGAGTTTCTAATGGTATTGGGCCGGGTATTGATCATTGGCCTCACGGTGTCTTTTGTGGTACTGGGAGTTTGGCAGTACGTAAACCAGCGAAAGATAGCCTTCATTACTTCAAAAGAAACTTATACGATTACGGGCCAAAATGGTCGATCAGTTCAATTTGTCTTGCAAGACATTTTGTATATCCAGAGCGATGACAATTACGTAGACATTCATTATTTGGCCAACGAGCAAAGAAAAAAAGAAGTGTTGAGGTCGAGCCTCAAAAACGTAGAAAGCCAAATTGTAAATCCTTTGTCTCCCGTGGTACGCTGTCATCGGCAGTACCTCATCAACCTGGAACGCTTTCGGATAGCAAAAATGACCAGTAGAGCCATGACCTTGGTGCTCAATGACGACCAAGACGAAGTACCAGTGTCCAAAAAATACATCCCCATCCTCAAGCAGCAGTTGTCCACTCGCCCCTAAAGCCTGTTTATTCTCCACAAACCCACTTTTTTGATCAACCTTCCCCAATAATTCTAGGTTCATTTGTAAAAGCGTTGGCTTGGTATCGAGTCAGCATTTTATGTTTTACTTTAAACTAAATTTCTCATGAAACCATTCAAAACTGTATTGACCATGACCTTGTGGACCTTGGTAATATTACTGGGAACACTGCAGTACTCGAGTGCCCAAAAAGCGGCCGACATTATTCAATCTTATGTAGACGATTACAAAAAAGACCGTTACGCGACTGAGGCCATGCGGTTTGGGGTAGAAGTACCCAAACACGGTAAATGGACCGTCAACGTAACCGGAAAAAAAGTAGGCAATCGTTGGGAAGTGTTACTGAAGGAAGGTTTGCCCCAAAAGCCCACTTTTGTATACAAAATTGAGTATCCCACCTTGGTAGCCATTCACGAGGGAAAAATCAATGCTTTGACGGCTCAGGGCAAAGCCTTTGCCGGGGATTATACCCCGATGAGTATTTATCAAATGAAGGGTTACAAGCCCAACATGATCGAGTATGCCAAAATCAATCCCTTTTCGTTTCATTTTTGGACCCGTGGTTACCCCGAAATCATTCCCTTTGGCGAAAGCACTACCCGTCGGGCCCACGGATCTAACTTTACCGTATTTTACTACGAAAAGGGCCTTCGTACGGCTTGGTATAGGGTATTGCCCAAAGAGCGCGTACGAGACAGCCCCCGCGAGCAAGCCGCCCCTTTTCCAATGATCGTCATCGGGATTCAGGGCACCACCCAAGGCATTGTAGACGGCAAGCGGGTTTCGCTATCCAAAGGGCAAACGATCTTCATTCCCCCCAATGTGGCCCACAAATGGTGGAACGAAACCAAAGAACCAACTGAAGGGATTTTAATTATGTTTGGAAAGGGGGCATAAGGTTATTATTAAGTTATATGGTTTCGCAAGGTATCGTGAAGCCATATAACATACTTTGAGTATAGATACTTCTAGATTCTTTTTCATGAAACCTAAGCACGATTTTTTTCATTTTACTATATTTGATTAGCTTTAGGTATTTAAAACCATTCTTTATGTAGCAAACAAACTAGGTTTTACTTTCGTCACCCTCTTCCTTTTCCTCCAGTACTCCACTCCATTTGTTTTGCTTCAAATACCCGTAAATAATCTTTTGTACATCCAAATTATCTTTATAGGTTTTGATGTACTGCTTGGCTTCCTCAAAAGTAGAGATGGGCGTGTCTTTGTCTACGTAGCCAAACCCCAAGTAGCGCCCCCGTTCTATGGCCACAATGGATTGCTCACCTTTATTGCGCCCTTTGCCCAATACCAAAAAGGTACGCAACGAGTAACGATTAAAGGTAGCAATGGCGTCTGCTACCCGGGTATTGTACTCTTCGGGGGTTTCTTCGCCAATACAGGCCCCATTGCATTGTTTTATCTGGTAATCAAAACAAGCCGACTTGGTCTTATAAAGGTCGCAAAGTTTCATACATAGGTTAAACTCCTGAATTTTACTCAATAATATTTGTCGTGCAGTATGCCCCGAGCCACATACAGTCAAAGGCTGTTTCTTTTTTTCGGTTTCCAGGCGGGCCGCGTACAGTCCAGTATAGCCTGCTCGGGTATTGCGGGTATAAATGCCCCAAAAATAACGGGTACGGCGTTGGGCCCGGTTAAACTTGGGGTGGTGTTTTTTGATTTCATCCGACTCGAGCAAGAGCGCAACCAGTTCGCTTCCGGTAATTTCATAACTAATGCTGGCCACCTGACTCTGAAAATCGATGGATTTGCGATTGTTCAGGTTTTTGGTAAAATGACTCCCTACTCGTTTCTTAATATTGATGCTTTTGCCAATGTAAATGATATCGCCCTTTTCGTTGTGAAAGTAATATACCCCGGTTTCTTCGGGCAAGGCATTGTATTCGTCCAGGTTGATTTTAGGAGGGAGGTTTTTGGCCTTGATTTCAGTTTCTACTACATTTTTAGTCAGTTTATTGCTGTTTTTCTCCAGTAGTTTCTCCAAGATTTGCACAGTGGCCAGGGCATCGGCGCTGGCTCGGTGGTGATTGTTGAGCGTAATTTTGAAATGACGACAAAGTTTGGCCAAACCATAAGAAGGCAAGCCCGGAAAAACTTTGCGACTCACGCGTACTGTACATAGGGTTTTGCGGGTAAATTTATAGCCCAAAGCTTTGAATTCTTCGCGTACAAAACCATAATCAAAGTGGGCATTGTGGGCCACAAACACGGTACCTTCGGTCATCTCGATGATGCGCTTGGCAATTTCGTAAAACTTGGGGGCTTCGGCTACCATTTCGTTGGTAATGCCCGTAATCTGGGTGATGCGATCGGGAATATAGCATTCTGGATTCACCAACGACGTAAAACTGTCTACAATTTGTTCTCCATCGTGTTTGTAAACAGCAATTTCGGTGATTTTATCCTCACTGGGTCTTAATCCGGTCGTTTCTACATCTATAATGCTATACATGGGCAATCAATGACAGGTGAATATGGGTTATTTGGTAAGACAAACAAGCGTTGTTTTTGGGATACTTGATGAATAATGTTCCAAAAATAAATAATTCTTGCTAAAAATGTATGGTGCAGTTTAACTTTGGTAATATTTTAACCAAAACTGACTTTTTACCTATAAGGAATGGTGAAGAAATAAATTGCTATTCTTGAGGTAGAGGTTTTGGTTTGAG